>DASZRO010000063.1 GCA_035550055.1 Mycobacteriales bacterium
CCGGGCAGCTTCCGGTCGGAGACGGCCACCACCTCTACTACGAGCAGGTGGGTACGCCGGAGGGCACCCCGGTGGTGTACCTCCACGGCGGCCCAGGCTCCGGGTCGACGACGGGGGCCCGGCGGTACTTCGACCCCACGCGCCACCGCGCGATCCTGTTCGACCAGCGCGCCGCGGGCCGGAGCACGCCGCACGCCAGCGAAAACGACGTGGACTGGGCGAGCATCGACATGACCCACCACGTCGCCGACCTCGAGCGCCTTCGCGTTCACCTCGGCATCGATCGCTGGGCGGTGTTCGGGGCGTCTTGGGGCTCGGTGCTCGGCCTCACCTACGCGCAGCGCCACCCGGATCGTGTCACCGCAGTGGTCGTCGCAGCCGTCAGCACCGGGACAGCCGAGGACATCGACTGGCTGACGGTGCACGCCGGCCGGTTCTTCCCGGAGCAGTGGCAGGAGTTCCGCGACCACGTGCCGCCTGAGATGCGTCACCTACGGCTGGTCGACGCCTACCACGCGCTGCTCATGGACCCTCGGCCTGACGTACGCGACGCGGCGGCGCTTGCCTGGTGTCGGTGGGAGGACGCTCACGTCGCGACCACCAAGAACGCGCGGCCTCACCCCGGCTTCGACGACCCGCGCTACCGGCTCGGCTTCGCGCGCCAGGTGACGCATTGCTGGCGTAACAACTCCTGGCTCGAACCCGACGAGATCGTTCGCAACGCCGCTCGGCTGCGCGACGTCCCGGGCTGGTTGATCCACGGCCGGCTCGACGTCAGCAGTCCGCTCGACGCGCCATGGCGGATTCATCGAGCGTGGCCCGGCAGCGAGCTCACCATCGTCGACGACGACGGTCACGGCGGAGCATCGATGACGGCCTCGTGCCGGGACCGGCTCCTCGCGCTCGCACCACGGACCCGCTGATCTCCTTCAGCGAAAACAGCTCGCCGCACCCGGCGGTCCGGTGGTGCACTACCTCGGGTGAGGGTCGCGTTCTATCGGGACGACGAGGCTCGCGTCGCGGGCTGGAACGCGGTCCGCGGCAAGCGCACTCGCATCCCCGGCACGGTGATGGCGCTCGGCCGCGGTGACATCAGCCACGACCTCGCGCAGTACGTCGTCGAGGCGGCGACCGGCTACCAGACCGGCTTTTGGGGTCTGCTCAGCCGCGGTGCGACGTTTCGAAGCACCGGACGCAAGCGCACCCAGCCCGGACGCGCGCTGATCGTCGAGCACCGCGCCGACCTCGACAAGGCCGAGCAGCTCGCGGCGCTGCACATCGCGGCCTGGCGCGCCGGCGAACGCAACCCGGTCGCCGCGGCACTCACCGCCGCCGCGAACCAGTTCTCGTCGCTGCAGGCGGGCGAGCAGCTCGTCTACGACTGGCCGGGTGTGACGGGCGTTGTCAGCCGTTGAATACTGCGTGACACCTGGCATGCACGTTTGCCCTGGCCTCGGCAGACTGTCCGCATGGACCGTCCCGCGACGCGATACGTGTCGGTCGGCGACGCGGACGTGGCCTACCAGGTCGTCGGCGAAGGTTCGATCGATCTCCTGTACTTCTATGGCCTGGGAAGCCACGTCGAGGGCTGGTGGGACGACCCCGACACCGCGGAGTTCTTCAGGCGGTTGGCGTCGTTCAGCCGGCTGATCCTGTTCGACCGGCGAGGGACGGGCGCCTCGGACGCGGTCCCGCAGAGCGCCATCCCGACATGGGAGGAGTGGGCGGAGGACATCGGCGCGGTTCTCGACGCCGTCGACTCCAGGCACGCTGCGATCATCGCCACCATCGACGCTGGCCCCATCGCCATCTTGTACGCCGTCGCGCATCCGGAACGTGTCTCCGCACTGGTTCTTGTCAACACCGCAGCGCGGTACATGACTGCCGACGACTACCCGGTCGGCGCCTCGCCCGAGGATGTCGACGCCTTTCTCGAGCTGTTCCGCACCGCTTGGGGTACGCCTGAGTTCGTGGCGGTGCCCAACCCGGGTCTGACGGATGATCCGGAACGCATGGAGTGGGCGGCCAGACTGCTCCGGCTGTGTGCAACTCCCCGTATGGCGACCGCGCAATACGAGTACATGCTGCGCAGCGTCGACGTACGGCCCGTCCTGTCCGTCATTCAAGCGCCGACGCTGGTGCTTCATGTCCACGACAACCCGTCCGTGCCGATCGAGCACGGCCGTTTCCTCGCGCAGAACATCGAGGGGGCGCAGTTCGTGGAGCTACCCGGCCGAGACATCCTGATCACCCGCGAGATGTACCCGCTCGTCGACGAGGTCGCCCGCTTCCTCACGGGGCGGCGTCAACCCATACAGGTCGAGCGCGTGCTCACGACGCTCATGTTCTCCGACATCGTCGATTCGACATCACGAGCCGCGCAGCTGGGCGACCATGACTGGCGCTCATTGCTCGACAGACATGACCAGGCCGTGAGATCCCAGATCGCGCGCGCCGCCGGCCGGGAGGTCAACACCACCGGAGACGGCTTCCTCGCGAGCTTCGACGGGCCGGCTCGCGCGATCCGATGCGCATTCGACATGATCGAGGAGACACGCCGACTGGGAGTCCCGATCCGCGTGGGAGTGCACACCGGTGAGTGCGAAATGCGCGGCGAGGACCTTGCCGGGCTCGCGGTCCACATCGCCGCCCGCGTCGCCGCGGCGGCGCTCCCCGGCGAGGTGCTCGTCTCCAGCACCGTCAAGGAGCTCGTGATCGGATCCGGAATCGAGTTCGACAGTCGCGGGCAGCACGAGCTCAAAGGGGTTCCGGGCGCGTGGAGCCTCTTCGCCGCCCGGACCTGACTCAGCCGCTGAACAGGCCGGCCCGCGCGGCGACGAGCCGGCGCTGCTGGTGGCTGTCGCCGAGCAGCAGCCGATTGGCCGTCGCCCGCTTGAAGTACAGATGCGCGTCGTGCTCCCAGGTGAAGCCGATCCCGCCGTGCATCTGGATCGTCTCGGCAGCGATCCGGTACGCCGCGTCCGTGCACACCGCCTTCGCCAACGGCGCGACGACCGCAAACTCATCCGGCGCGCTGGCGACGGCCCATGCTGCGTAGTACGCGGTCGACGTCGCGGCCGAGAGCTCGACCGCCAAGTCGGCAGCGCGATGGGCAAGCGCTTGGAAGGAACCGATCGGGCGGCCGAACTGCTCCCGCATCTTGAGGTAGCCGACCGTCGTGTCCAGACACCAGCCGGCGACCCCGACCGACTCGACCGCGAGCGCGACGCGCATCACGTCGAGTGCTCGCTGAGCCTCGCCGGCGTCACCGATCTGCTGGGCGGCCGCATCGTCGAAGTCGACGCTGGACAGCCGGCGCAACGGATCCAGGCTGGCCGCCGACCGGACTGTCGCCGCCTGCACGGCGTAGATGGCATGGGGAGTGACGACGACCAGCAGCTCGGCACCCGCGGCGCCGACCACATGGTCGGCGTGGCCGCTCAGCGTGTCGCCTCGTACGTCGACCTGATCGGCGACCACCACCGCGGCGCGCCAGTCTCCGGATGCCACTGACTGTTGCAACTCGGGCGTCGTACCGTGCTGCATCGCAGCCAGCGCCACGAGCGAGCTGAGCATCGGCACCGGCCACAAACCGCGCCCCGCTTCCTCGATCACGACGGCGGCGTCGACGAAGCTCCCTGCGGTGCCGCCGGCATCCTCGGCCACGGCGACGCCGAGCAGTCCGAGGTCGGTCACGAGGAGCTTCCACAACGGTTCGTCCTCGCCCGACGGCGTCGCCATGACCTCGCGCAGCCGCGACGAGGAGCAATGATCGGCGGTGACCTCGCGCAGCATCCGTCGCAGCTCCTGCTGCTCGGCGGTCAGCGAGAAGTCCATCGCCGCATGGTAACTACCGGGGCGGAGGCGTTTCTGACGGGTCGTCAGATTTTGACTAGAGTAGGCCCGTGGACTTCGATTTCACCCCTGAGCAGCAGGCCTTCCTGGCCGAGGTCGAGGCGTTTCTCGATGCCAACGAGGACCCCGAGGTCTTCGACCCGACCCGCGAGAACATGGCGCAGATCGTCGACACCCCCGAGCGGCGCGCGTTCATGAAGAAGGTCTCCGAGCGCGGGTGGATGGGCATCACATGGCCCGAGGAGTACGGCGGGCAGAACGGCGACGGTGTCTACGAGTACATCCTCAACGAGGCGCTCGCCCGCCGCGGCGGTCCGCAGATCGGCAAGGGTGTCGGCATCGTCGGCAAGACGATCCTCCGCCACGGCAGCGACAAGCTCAAGAAAGAGTTCCTGCCGAAGATCCTCAACGCGGAGGTCGAGTTCGCGGTCGGCTACAGCGAGCCGGGCGCGGGCAGCGACGCCGCCTCGATGCAGCTGCAAGCCGTCCGCGACGGCGACGAGTGGATCCTCAACGGCCAGAAGATCTGGACCACGTCGGCCCACTTCGCCGACTGGTACTGGGTAGGCGCGCGCACCGACCCCGACGCGCCGAAGCACAGCGGGATCACGCTGTTCCTCATCCCGATGGACCATCCGGGCTTGACCATCCAGGGCATCTGGACGATGGGAGACGAGCGCACCAACTCGGTGTTCTTCGACGACGTACGCGTCTCCAACGACTACGTAGTCGGCGAGCAGGGTCGCGGCTTCCAGTACATCTCCGAGGCGCTCGACCTCGAGCGGTTCACGATGTTCACCTTCTCCCCGATCAAGGCTCGGCTCGACCTGCTGATCGACCACGTGCGCACCGCTACTCGCGACGGCGAGCCGCTCAAGGACGACCCGGTCACCCGGCAGCGGATCGCGGCGCTTGCGACGCAGGCCGAGGTCGGGCGGACGCTGGGACTGCGGTTCTTGGCGAAGTCCGTCGCGGGCGGTGCAGCGCCGACCTCTGAGGCAAGCGAGTACAAGCTCTTCGCCACCGAGTTCTCCAAAGTCCTGGCCGACGCGTCGATGGACCTGTGCGGCCCGGGTGCCCAGCTGCGCGTCGGCACGGACGAGGCGCCGATGAAGGGACGGGCCGAGTCGACGTACCGCTACACCGTGCTGGACACGATCGGCGGCGGGACGTCGGAAGTGCAGAAGAACATCATCGCCCGCCGCAAGCTCGGCCTCCCGAAGAACTTCTAGGTACGTCGGTTGACCGGCCTGCTCGACGGCGTGACCGTGCTCGATCTTGCGAGCGTCGGTCCGGCCGTCCGCGCCTCGGGATGGCTCGCCGACTACGGCGCGGCCGTCACGAAGGTCGCACCCGTCCCGCGAGACGCCGCGACCCAGATCGTCCCGAAGGCCCACTTCTACAGCGGCGGGCGAGGCACGCGCACGATCCGGATCGACCTGAAGTCGGCGTCGGGACGCGACACGTTTCTCCGCCTCAGCGAGCACGCCGATGTCGTCATCGAGAGCTTCCGGCCGGGAGTCGCGGGGCGCCTCGGCATCGGCTACGACGACGTGAAGAGCCGCAATCCGCGCATCGTCTACTGCTCGACCAGCGGCTACGGTCAGACCGGGCCGCGGGCCCAGTGGGCCGGTCACGACATCAACTACCTGGCCGTCAGCGGTTTCCTGGCGACGGGTGAGCGCGGGGCCGACGGCAAACCGGTACGGCCTGGCGCGACGATCGCCGATGGCGCCGCCGGCGGGATGCAGGCGGTGACGGCGATCCTCGCCGCGCTGGTGCACCGCGACCGCACCGGTGAAGGCGCCTACCTCGATGTCGCGGTCGCCGACGGGATGCTCGCGCTCATGGCGTTGCAGGTCGACGACGTACTCGCCACCGGCGCCGCCCAGCCGCCGGGTAGCGCGCCGCTGTCAGGCAGCTACGCCTGCTACGACACCTATCGGTGCGCCGACGACAACTGGATCGCCGTCGGCGCGATCGAACCCAAGTTCTGGGCCAACCTCTGCGCCGCGCTCGGCCTTCCGGGCTGCGTCGCTGGGCAGATGGACGATGCGGCGCAGGAGGAGATCCGGCGAGCCGTCGCGGTCGCGTTCGCGGCGAAGTCCCGCGACGAGTGGATCGCCGAGCTCGCCGCGGCCGACACCTGCGTCGCCCCGGTCCTGACCGCAAGTGAGGTCGCCGCCGACGCGGCGGTTCGGGCGCGCGACTGCATCGCCACCGGACATCCGGCGACGGGCGAGCCGTTCCGCCAGCTCGCTCCGCTGCTCGCCGGGGCCAGACGCGGGGAGCACTACGACCTGCCGGATCGATCCACCACTGACACCGACGCCGTACTCGGCGAGTGCGGTCTGACCACAGACGAGATCGCTGCATTGCGAAGCGAAGGAGCCGTGGCGTGATGTCCGACCTCCCAGCCGAGATCGAGTCGCTCATCGACGTACCGCAGTACGACGAGGTCGGCGAGTTCCCCGTCGAGCGCGGCTACATCTGGACCTCGTGTGCGTCGGTCGAGAACGGCAACCCGCTGTTCTGGGACGACGAGGTTGCCGACGAGCTCACCGGCGGGGTCATCGCGCCACCGTCGATGATCTCCAACTGGTTCCGCCCGCACTACTGGTCCCCGGGCCGTGACGTGCAGCCGATGCCGCTGCAAGTGCACTTCGACCTGAAGGAGAAGCTCGGGCTTCCCGAGGCGGTGATGAGCGACAACACCGTGACCTATTACGAGCCGGTGAGGGTCGGCGACGTACTCAGCACCTGTCAGCGACTGCGATCGGTGAGCGCGGAGAAGCAGACGAAGCTCGGCACCGGCCGGTTCTGGGTGATCGACGTCGAGTACCGCAACCAGCGCGGCGACCTCGTCGGCATCGAGTCCTGGACCGGCTTCGGCTATCGACGGGAGCAGGCAGCATGAGCATCGCGACGACCGGCACTGTCCTGACCTTCGACGAGGTATCAGTCGGCGACGAGCTCCCCCCGCTGTCCTACGACGTGACGGCGACGACGGTCGTGCTCGGCGCGCTCGCCTCTCGTGACTGGCGACCGCAGCACCACGACTACGCCTTCGCGACGCAGCGCAACGGCGTACAGGACATCTTCTTGAACTCGCCCAACCAGGCGGCCTGGCTCGAGCGCTACATCACCGACTGGAGCGGTGCCCGCGGCCGGCTCGGCAAGCTCGGCTTCCGCATGCACGACTCGATCTTCCCGGGCGACACGATGACCTTCCGCGGCACGGTGACCGCAACCGAGAGCGATGCCACCGGCTGCGGCTGGGTCGGCATCGAGGTCAAGGTCAGCGTCGGCGAACGACTGTGCACGACGGGTACGGCGCGCATCGCGCTTCCCCGCACCCCCGATGACAACCCCTGGTCGCGTCGCGGCGGGGACTGGAAGCCGTAGGAGACGCCGCGATGGATCTCGACTTCACCCCCGAGCAGGATCTGCTGCGTGACTCGGTACGCCGCGCGTGCGAGCGCCACGCGGGTCTCGACGTCGTCCGCAAGCTGGAGAACGACCCGATCGGCCACTCCCCCGAGCTCTGGCGGCAGCTCGCCGACCTCGGCCTGTGCGGACTGCTGATCGACGAGGAGCACGGCGGCAGTGGCATGTCGATGGTCGACGCCGCTGTGGTCTACGAGGAGTTCGGGCGGGCGCTGGTGTCCAGCCCTCACTTCGTCACCGCGGTGCTCGCCGCCGGCCTGCTCAACCGCTCGTCGAACGCCGCGCTGAAGGCCGACCTCCTGCCGCGGATCGCCACAGGCGAGGCGATTCTCACGGTCGCATCGCTCGAACCGGACAACGGCTTCGGGCCGGCCGGCGTACAGCTGCGCGCCGCACGGGACGGCGACGGCTGGCGGCTGTCCGGCACGAAGCGCCACGTCCCGTTCGCCCAGGCGGCCGACCAGATGGTCGTGCTGGCGCGCACCGACACCGGCACCGGCCGCGACGCCGACGGCGTGATCGCGCTGCTCGTCGCCACCGATGCGGCCGGGGTCAGCTCGACCCAGCAGCTCACCGTCGCCTCGGACGCGCAGTTCCGCGTCGACTTCGACGGGGTGGCCGTAAGTGACGAGGCGGTCGTCGTCGAGGCGCCGGGGGCATGGCGCGCGTGGCACGAAACGATGCTCGACGGCGCCACGTTGCTCGCCGCGCAGGCGGCGGGCGGGGCGCGGGCCGCGCTCGAGCTGGCGCGTGACTACGCCAACACCCGGGAACAGTTCGACAAGCCACTCGCCGCGTTCCAGGCGATCTCGCACTACCTCGCCGACTCCGTCACCGCGGTCGACGGCGCGCAGACGCTGGCATGGGAAGCGGCTTGGGCCCGCAGCGAGGATCGCTCGATCGAGACGCTGGCGCCGATGGCGAAGAGCTACGCCTGCCAGACCTATCGCAAGGTGACTGCGACCGCCGTACAGATCTTCGGCGGGAACGGGTTCACCGTGGAGTTCGACATCCAGCTGTACTTCCGGCGAGCCAAGTCGATGCAGCTCAACAACTGGGACGAGCGCTACTGCAACGACCTGATCGCCACCCAGCTCCTCGACACCTAGCCACCCCAGCAACGCTCCGTTGCTGGGCCTATCGCCCACCAACGCTCCGTTACCTGGCCTATCGCCCACCAACGCTGCGTTGCTGGAGGGAAGGCACGGGTGACGCTGCGTTACTGGGGGGCGCAGCGGGCGGCGAGGCCGGCGATCTTTGCCGAGCGCACGAACGACGCGACGACGTCGACGTCGAGCCCGCTGGTCAGGTAGCTGAACGACAGCCCGCTGTCCGGGTCCGCCCACGCGATCTGCCCGCCAACGCCGAGCGCCCCGAACGCCCGCGGCCCGGTGTGGGCGCCGAAGCCGCGCACGGCTGCCTTGTCGTCGTCTCCCGCCACGACCAGGCCCAGCGTTCGGTTCGCCGGGCAGCCGAACAGCGGGTCGACCAAGGTGTTGCGCACGTTGCGCGTGGCGTCTTCGAGCACTGCTGCGTCCCAGAGGCCTCCCGGGTTGTGCAGCAACGCCTGGTAGTACGTCGCGACGTCGGCTGCGGTGCCGACCGCACCGGCGCCGGGTACGCCGCTGGCCAGGACCTCCGGCTCGTTGAAGCGCAGCAGGAACCCCCCGCCGGTCTCCTTGACGCGGTCGCCGAAGGTCTCCTTGCCGGCCTCCACCTCACCGACGCTCTCGACGCGAACCACGTCGGCCTGCGCGCCGATCGGCACCCCGAGAGTCAGCCCCACGATCCCCAACGGCGAAGCGATGCGTTCGGCGAATACCTGGCGGAAGTCACTCGACGTCACCTCCTCGATCACCTCGACGAGCGCCCAGTACGCCGACGTCGGGTGGTACTCGGTCTGTGTGCCGGGCGTCCAGTCCAGCCGCCACGACGCGAGCCGCTTGCGCCGCTGCTCGCGGTCAGCGCCCTCCTCGGGGCGCATCGGCGCGCGCGGGAAACCCGCCGTGTGCGTCAGCAGGTGTGCCAGCGTCACCGCACCCTTGTCGTTCGCCGCGAACTCCGCCACCACGTCAGCCACGCGGGTGGAGTCGCGGAGCGCGCCATCGGACATCAGCAACCACGCGAGGCCGCCGGTGAAGGCCTTGGTGACGCTGAACGTCACGAATCGCGCGTCGCTCGGTGCGCCGTACGTCGCGGCTTCGACGACCTCGCCTTCATAGCCGAGCGCGAGCTGTACGGCGGGGAGCACGCCGTCGTCGACATCACGACGCGCCCGAGCGAACAGCGCATCGACCGCCGCGCGATCGATCGGCAAGGTCAGCCGACCATGTCGGCGAGCGCCTTGATGTGGTCCGGGTTGCGTACGCCGCCGACCAACATCGTCGTCACCGGGCTGTCCCGCCACATCTGCATCCGCTCCCGGATCCGGTCGAGCGGCCCGCACAGCGCAATCCCGTCGGCGAGCGCGTGGGGTACGGCGCGCATCGCGGCCTCGCGGTCTCCCGCGATGAAGTGCTGCTGCACCACCTTGGCCTCGTCGGCGAAACCGAAGCGGCCGATGACGTTGAGGTGGAAGTTGAGGTTCTCCGCACCCATCCCGCCGATGTAGAAGGCCAGCGTCCACTTCACGAACTCGATCGCGGCGGACACGTCGTCGTTGACGACAACGGTGACCGGGCAGGCGACCTCGAACCCCTCGGGCGCGCCGGCGAGCGACTCCTTGTAGAGCTCCTCACCGCGCTCGACGTGGTAGAAGATCGGCAGCCAGCCGTCGGCGATCTCGGTGGCCAGCGCAACGTTCTTCGGACCCTCGGCACCGAGCAGGATCGGGATGTCGTCGCGCACCGGATGCATGAGCAGCTTGATCGGCTTGCCCAAGCCGGTGCCGCCCGGGTACGGCAGCGGATAGTGCTCGCTGTCGCTGGTGATCACCTCGCGCTTCAAGATGCGGCGCACGATGTCGACGTAGTCGCGGGTGCGCGCCAACGGCTTCGGGAACGGCTGGCCGTACCAGCCCTCCACGACCTGGGGGCCGGACACGCCGAGACCGAGGATCAGCCGGCCGCCGGACAGCCCGTCGAGGGTCGCGGCGCTCATGGCCGTCGCCGCCGGGGTCCGCGCCGAGATCTGCACCAGCCCGGTACCGAGCTTGATCCGCGACGTTCGCGCGGCGTACCACGACAACGCTGTGAAGGCGTCCGACCCGTAGGCCTCGGCCGTCCACACCGAGTCGAAGCCGGCGTCTTCGGCGGCGCGTACCGCCTCGGTCTGGTCGTCCGGGCCCTTCGTCCAGTACCCGAGCATCAAGCCGAGCTTCAGGTCAGCGGTCATGTGGCCCCTTCCTCACGCCCCGCTCCCGCTAGCGCGGAAGGCCGAGGATCCTCTCGCCGATCACGTTGTGCAGCACTTCGCTGGTGCCGCCCGCGATAGTGAGCGAGCGGGTGGACAGCATCCGGCGAAGGGCAGCGGCGGTCATGTCGTCGGTGACCGACGCCGCCCGGTGGCCGAGCAGCTCGAGCGTGAGCTCAGCGGCGTCCTGTCGCAGGTGCATGCCGACGAGCTTGCGAACGCTCGACGCGGCGCCCGGATCAGTGCCGGAGACACGAGCCAGCGTCGCGCGTACGCCGAGCATCGCGTCGGCCTGCGCGAGGCAGACCAGCTCGCCGACGCGCTGGTAGGCGATCGAGTTCGGCCGGTGCTCACTGGCGTCCAGTGCCGCAAGCAGCTCCTCGATCCCGGAGGAGAACGCCGAGCCGCTGCTCATCGCGACCCGCTCGTTCGCCAGTGTCGTGCGTGCCAGCTTCCAGCCGCCGTCGACCTCGCCGACGACACAGTCGTCCGGCACGAACACGTCGTTGAGGAAGATCTCGTTGAACAGCGCGTCGCCGGTGATCTCGCGCAGCGGCCGTACGTCGAGCCCGGGCGTGCGCATGTCGACCAGAAAGTAGGTGATGCCGTCGTGACGGCGCGCGCCGGTCGAAGTACGAGCGAGACAGATCGCCCAATCCGCGGTGCGGGCCGACGACGTCCAGACCTTCTGGCCGGACAGCGACCAGCCGCCGTCGACGCGCGTCGCCTTGGTCGACAGCGACGCCAGGTCGGAGCCGGCGCCCGGCTCACTGAACATCTGACACCAGCTGATCTCGCCGTACAGCGTGGGCGGCACGAAGCGCTCTCGCTGGGCATCCGTCCCTGCTTGCAGGATCGTCGGCAAGGCCCAGTTGCCGATGATCAGGTCCGGTCGTGCCACTCCGGCCTTCGCGAACTCTTCGTCGATGACCAACTGCTCGATCGGACCGGCGCTGCGACCGTACGGCGAAGGCCAGTGCGGGACGAGGTAGCCGGCGTCGGCGATCGCCCGTCGACGCTGCGGGCCTTCGACGCCGTCGAGCGTCGAGAGGAACTCGCGCACCGCCGCACGCGCCGGGTCCGCGTCCGGCCCGAGATCCAGTGACCGGTGGCGCCTCACGCCCCCGCGGGCCAGCGTGGTCGCCGCCTCCTGCCAACGGGTCCGGCTGCCTAGCATCTGGCGCACGGACAGCGCCCGCTTGAGATAGAGGTGCGCGATGTGCTCCCAGGTGAAGCCGATGCCACCGAGCACCTGGATCAGGCTCTTCGCGACATCAACCGCAGCCTGTGGCGCGACCGCCCCGGCCACCGAGATCGCCAAGGACAGCGACGGGTCACCGGAGGACATCTCGTCCATCGCGTGGGCCGCATCCCACGCCGCTGCCCCGGCGATCTCGAGGTCGGCGAGCATGTCGGCGCAGCGGTGCTTGACCGCCTGGAAGGAACCGATGGGCTGGCCGAACTGCTCACGGACCTTGGCGTAGTCGACGGCGAGGTCGAGGCACGCTCCCGCGATCCCGGCGGCCTCCGCGCTCAGCAGCACCGCCGCGGTCGCGATGACCTCGTGGTCGATCAGTCCGACGAGCAGCCGGCTCTCGTCGGCGACCGCCGACTCCACCACGGCGACCCGGCGGGTCGGGTCGATGCCGAGCAGCGACGTGAGGGATTTGCCGGAGACGTCGACGAGGAACCAGCGATCCTCGATCGGCATCAGTACGGCGCTGACCGCGGCGCCGCCGAGCAGGTTGCCGTTGATCGACACCGCAGCGCTGAAGGTGCCGTCACGAAGGCCCGCTTCGACCGACGTGCGCAGCTGGTCGCTGCCGAACCGGCGTACCAGAAGCCCGGCGAGCAGGGTCGGCACGATCGGTCCCGGGGCGAGTGCCCGACCGAGCTCCTCGACGGCAACGCACAGGTCGCTGACCCGGGCATCAAACGGCAACGCGAGCAGCTCCTGGTCGGCGAGCGCCTGCCAGCTCTGCGGCAGCGTCTCACCGTCGGCGTCGGCGGCGGCCTTCGCGGCTGCGACGAGCCCGGTCTGCTCGGCGAAGCCGCGCACGGAGTCGGCGAGGGCGTTCTGCTCGTCGGACACCGCGAGCGCAGCTGGTCGCACGGAGGAATATTAGAACAGGTTTCACTTCACGACATGCGGTCGGTCAGGTGTTCTGACGACTCGTCAGGATAGGTTGCTAACAATGGCAAGCATCTCGCCGAGCGTCGCCGCCGTGCTCGGCCGGTTCACCAAAGCAGCGAGCCCGTGTGATCTCGAAGCAGGCGTCGCGCTGGATCTCCCGGGTCGCGGCCGCACCTGCGTGATCGACCTCGCCGGCCCGCCGGGCGCACCGACGCTGATCCTGGTCCACGCCCTCGCCACCACCGCGGCGCTGTCCTGGTACCCGTCGATGCATGTGCTTGCCGAGCACTACCGGGTGATCGCGTTCGACCAGCGCTGGCACGGTCGTGGAATCCGCTCGGAGACGTTCTCGCTCGAAGACTGCGCCGACGACGTCGTCGCTGTCGCAGACGCGCTCGGCGTCGAACGATTCACGGTCGTCGGGTACTCGATGGGCGGTGCCATCGCACAGCTCGTGTGGCGCCGGCACCGCGAGCGGGTCGAGGGAATGGTGCTGGCGGCGACCGCCCGCAACTTCCGCGGCACCGCCCAGGAACGTGCCTGGTTCCGGATGACCGGCCTGACGATGTCGCGCTTCGGCGAACGCGCTCGCCTCGGGATGGAACGACGGGCGTCACGGCTGTCCGACAGCCCGATCGCGCTGACCGCCGACGCCGCCAAGGTCGGACCGTGGGCGATGGCCGAGTTCCGCAGCACGAGCGGCTGGGCACTGTTCGCGGCACTCGACGCGATCGGCCGGTTCGACTCGTCGGCCTGGATCCGGCGGGTGGACGTGCCGGTGAGCGTCATCATCGCCGACCGCGACCGCGCGATCCCCACCCGTCGCCAGCACAGCCTGGCCGCCGCCATCCCGGGCGCGATCAGCTACGAGTTCTCCGGCGGGCACGCCAGCCTGGTGCTGGGCGCGACCGAGTTCGTCCCCGTGCTGCTCGAGGCGTGTGGGTCGGTCACCCGGCGGATTCGGCAGATGCCTCGGCAGCGTCCGCCGGCTTCGTAGCCTCCGCTGCCGCGAGCAGCTCCGTCACGGCAGCCGGGACCGCATCGGCGAGGTCCCACAGGTCAGGCATCAGCTCGCGGCAGGCGATGAAGCCGAACCCGATCGCGTCCATGTTCGACAGCACCGTCACGTTGAGGCCGGCGCCGTCCATCACCGGACCCAGCGGGTGCAGCTCGACGAGCCGGCCGCCGTTGAAGTAGAGCGGGATCGGCGGGCCGGGGACGTTCGAGATCACCAGGTTGTGAACCACCGGGTGCCGGTTGGCCAGCCGCAGACTCGAGTACATCCGAGCCGCCAGCGAGAACGTGTTCGGTGCCGCGTGCTCGGCCCAGTCCTGCAACATGTTCGCGCCGACCAGCTCGTGGTCTTCCTTCGCGCCTTCGTTGGTGAGCGCGATCTGGCGAAGCCGCTCGGCCGGGTCCTCGACGTCGCTGGCGAGGCTGGCGAACATGATCGAGATCCTCGTCGTACCCGACGACTCGTCACTGCGTTCGTGCACCGAGATGGGAACCGCCGAGATCAGCGAACGCTCCGGCAGCTCGTCACGCGCGCTCAGATAGGTACGCAGCGCGCCGGAGCAGACGGCCATCACGACGTCGTTGATCTTCACGCCGAAGGCGTTCTTGATCGTCTTGAGGTCCTCGAGCGACACGTGGGTGTAGGCGACGCTGCGGTGGGCGGTGATGGTCGCGTTGAAGGAGGTACGCGGCGCACGGAACGGCGCCGGCATCCCGGCGACGCCGCCTCTCCCCCGGCGGTTGGCGAGCCGGCCGACGCTCATGAGCGTGCCCGGCAGCAGCTTCACGATGCGCGCCGGGCGCACCGCCCAGTCGGCCAGCGCGCGACCGACGAGCTCCACGTCGCTCGGCTTGCGCTCCGGCTCCCAGTCGTCCGCGGCTGCGGCGGCGGGCGTCGCATCACGTTCGAGGTCGAACAGCTCGGCCATCATGTTCGCGCCCGTGACGCCGTCGATGAGCGAATGGTGAACCTTCGACACGACTCCGATCAGGCCGTCGGCCCGGCCTTCGAGGATCCACATCTCCCACAGCGGGCGGCTGCGGTCCATCTGGCGAGAGAGCACGTCGGCGGCGACAGCGGCGGTCTCCCGATCGCCTCCGGGCGCCGGCACGACCGTGCGGTGCAGGTGGTAATCGAGGTCGAAGTCGGCGTCCTCGACCCACACCGGCCGACCGAGGTTCAGCGGCACGGTGGCCAGCTTGCGGCGGAACTGCGGCACCCGCGGCAGCCTCGCCTCGATGTAGGCGCGGTAGTCCTCGAACGAGTACGGCTGTGGCGCCTCGGACGGGTCGACCAGCATGAGTCCACCGACATGCATGTGCATCGTCGGCGTCTCGAAGTACAGAAACGCCGAGTCCAGGCCGCCCATTCGCTGCATGGCCGGAATCGTACGGAAAATCAGGCGGGTGGTCCCGTGGTCACCGGCGTACCGCGGAAGCAGCTCATCGAGTACGGAAAGTCTGCCGTCATCACGTAGTGGTACGTCGTCACCGGCTTGCCGATGTTCACCTCGCTTGTGATGCCGTGGCAGACGTCGAGGTCTGCGGTTGTGAGCTGGTCGCCGGCGCCTTTGACGTTGGGACCGGTGATCGGGAACCCGTCGAGCGCCCACCCGATCACGTGGTGCACGCTGCGGTTGCCGATGCAGCGCGACAGCGTGTGGTAGTGGTACACGCTCTGCTCGTCGGGATGGGCGTCGCAGTGATCCTGGACCTCCCATGCGCCCGCGTCTCGACCGCCGGCATCGAAGCCGTTGAACAGGAGCACTCCGGTTGTCATCACCCCGACGACACCCCCCATGCACTGCGGAGCGCCGTACGCCGGATGCGCCGGCACGGTGTAGCTGATGTTCTGCGGCGCGATGTGGTTGGGATTGCGGTCGTCCTGGTAGGCCGCGTCGGTGCTCGCGATCGGGAACACGCCGGTGGTGTGGCTGGGCAAGTCATTGGTGGTGATGATGCGCTTCGAGCCCACGACGGTGAAGCTGTGTCGGGCCGACGGCCAGGACACGCGGCCTTCAACTGTCACTTTCTCGTTGACGTCGTAGGTCTTGTCGTCGCTGCTGAACAACGATGCTGGCACACTGAGCAGGTGGGAAGGCGGGCGGTGAAACTGGCCGCGCTCGGCGCGGGCCTCACGGTGAACGCGGTGCGACCGATGCCCAACTCGTCTCCGGTCGCGATTCCCAGCTTCTTCGCCGCATGGCTCACCTCCGAGCTCGCCCCGCAGAACCTGATCGTCACCGCTGCCGCGTCGAAAGGCCTGCTGCTCGCCAAGCGCGGCCGGCTCAGCCGGGAGGACAAGGCGGTGCTCGGCCTCAACGCCGTGTCGGCAGCGGGCCTGGCGGCGATGACCGTGCAGGGCATGCGGGTGCGCGGCATCGTCGAACGCGCGCTCGCCGAGGCGCTGGGCTCGGATTATTTGGCGCAGCTCGATCCCGCCCCTACGAAGGCCGACCTCACCACCCCGTGGCGGCAGGTGTTCACACCGTGGCGGACCAGCCACCCTGACGTGAAGCGCACCCGCAACATCGTCTACACCGGCAACTCCGCGGCGGGCCGGCGTGAGCTGCTTGACGTCTTCCAGCCGCAAGAGCCCGGGCGAGGCCGCCCGGTGCTGTTGCAGATCCACGGTGGCGGCTGGGTGATCGGCAACAAGGACGAGCAGGGCCTTCCGCTGATGAACCACCTCGCCGCGCGCGGCTGGGTCTGCGTCGCACCGAACTATCCGCTGTCCCCGAAAGCGACCTGGCCGGACCACCTGATCGCGATCAAGCGGTCGATCAAGTGGATCCGGGAGAACATCGCCGACTACGGCGGCGACCCGTCGTTCATCGCCGTGACCGGGGGTTCCGCGGGCGGGCACCTGGCGGCCATGGTGGCCTTGACGCCGAACGATCCGCAGTACCAACCCGGCTTTGCCGACGTCGACACGAGCGTGCGGGCGTGCGTCCCGTTCTACGGCGCCTACGACCTCGCCAACGTCCTCGACACCAAGACCGGGGAGCGCGAGTACCAGCACTTCCTGTCCAAGACCCTGTTCAAGACCCGCGACCGGGACGTCGCGCGCGCCGCCTCGCCGCTGACCCTCGCCCGGCCGGACGCGCCGCCGTTCTTCGTCATCCACGGCGCCAACGACTCCCTGGTCAACGTCGCCGAGGCGCGCGAGCTGGTACGCCGGCTTCGGGAACGTTCGAACTCCGTCGTCGCCTACGCCGAGCTTCCTGGCGCCCAGCACGCGTTCGACGTGTTCGCCTCGATCCGCAGCGCCCACGTGATCCGCGCGGCGGAGCGGTTCCTGCGCGTCGTGCAGTGGGAGATCAACCGGACCAGCATGCTCGCCGAGGTCCCCATCGGCTAGGTGACCCGACGCGTCACCAGGTGACTCGGATATCAGCCGGGGTCACGGGCACGTACCGAACTGTTCGAAGGCCGTACTTCGGGGGGTCCGAAGGAGGCACTTGTGTCCATCAAGACTCGCATCAACAAGACGACGACAGTCGGCGCGATCGCCGCGTGCGCGGTGATCGGAGCTACGAGCCCGGTATGGGCAGACAACGGCCCGGCCGGCGACCCGACCGGCACCTCGGGCGGACCGGCGGGTACGCCGACGAGCACGAACCCGACCGCCACCACCGCACAGGACGACGCGATCATCGCGACGCTGCGCGCGGAGCTGGCCAAGCTGCAAACGCAGCTCGGTGCCGAGAACGTCGCGCTGCACGACGCCACCCAGGCTGCGGCGCGGGAAGCCCAGGCGCTGGCGGCCGCGAAGGCCGACGCCGCGCACTGGCGGGCCGTGGCCGCGGAAGAAGCGAACGCGGCGGCCGCCACGCCCACGACCCCGACGAGCGTGCCGGCGGTCGCGAACCCGACCGTGCCCGTCGCCGGGTTCGACCCGGCCGCCATGCACCGTTGCCACCACGGCTACGGCGACAGCGGCGGCTTCGGGAACGACCAGGCTGGCGATCCGGCCGCGTTCGACCACCACGACTACGGCCACGACAGCGAATACGGCGGCTACGGCCACTACCGGGGCTACGGCGATGACGGCGGCCACGGCTACGGCGGCTGGGACCACTGACCCAGACCACTGACCCAGACCACTGATCCAGACCGAACGCTTCCAGACTGAAGACCTGTCGAGCCCGGCCA
>DASZRO010000064.1 GCA_035550055.1 Mycobacteriales bacterium
TAGAAGTGCGTCGCGTTGTCCGCCTGGCATTCCGCACCGGCCCGCCACGTGAGCTCGTCGTACATCGGAAGACCTCGCTCTTCACTGGGGTTGCTGGTGTGATGTTCGCCACCTTTCGGCCATCTCCTGCTCACCCGCCGAGCGAATCTGACAGCCACATACCCTCGTCTGGTGGCCGACTTCCCCGCAGTGAAGCTGCATGTCGTCAGCGGCAAAGGCGGCACCGGGAAGACGACCGTGGCCGCGGGCCTCGCGCTTGCGCTGGCGGCCGGCGGGCGGCAGGTCCTGCTCACCGAAGTCGAGGCGCGCCAAGGCATCGCTCAGCTGTTCGACACACCACCGTTGCCGTACGAGGAACGTCGCGTCGCGGTCGCCCGGGGCGGCGGGGAGGTCTACGCCCTGGCGATCGATCCGGAGCAGGCGTTGCTGGAGTACCTCGAGCAGTTCTACAACCTGCGACGAGCCGGCTCGATGCTGAAGAAGCTCGGGGCAATCGATTTCGCCACCACGATTGCGCCAGGCCTGCGCGACGTCCTGCTCACCGGAAAGGTGATGGAGGCCGCGACCCGGGAGCGCCGCGGCGGTGGCCGCCTCTACGACGCGGTGGTGCTCGACGCACCACCGACCGGGCGGATCTCGAAGTTCCTCAACGTCAACACCGAGGTCGCGGCACTCACCCGGATGGGTCCGGTCAGCAAGCAGGCGAACAGCGTCATGGAGCTGCTGCGCTCACCGCGCACTGCGGTCCATCTCGTGACGGTGCTCGAGGAGATGCCGGTCCAGGAAACCGCCGACGGGGTTGCCGAGCTGATCGAGACCGGGCTGCGCCCAGGGGCGATCGTGGTCAACATGGTGCGTGATCCGCTGATCCCGCAGGGCCGGATCGACGATGCGGCCGCCGGAACGATCGACCCTGCGGAGATCGCCCGCGGGCTCAAAGCGGCCGGTGTCGACGACGACGCCGCGACGGTCGCGGCGCTGGTCTCGGAGATGCGCGAGCACGCCCACCGGATCCAGTTGGAGCAGCAGGAGCTCGCGACGTTGTCGGCTCTCGACCGGCCGACCTACCAGTTGCCGTACGTCACCGACGCCACCGAGCTCTCCGGGCTTCAGGAGATCGCGGACCGACTGCAGGCCGCGGGGATGGTCTGAGCCCCACGAGATCGCCTCGCGCAGCGACTCAGCAGCGGGGCCTTGAAGGAGACAGCCGATGACAGCAGGGATCGAGCCGCTCGATGTCGACGCGTTGCTTCGCGACGCGAAGATCATCGTCTGCTGTGGCGCCGGCGGTGTCGGCAAGACGACGACGGCCGCCGCCCTGGCAGTGCGGGCCGCGGAGCAGGGCCGCAGCGTCTGCGTGCTGACCATCGACCCGGCCCGCCGGCTCGCCCAGTCGATGGGGCTGACCGAGCTCGACAACACCCCTCGTGCCGTCGCCGGGATCGACACCTCGGCGGGTGGGCGGCTCGACGCGATGATGCTGGACATGAAACGGACCTTCGACGACATCGTCGCGGCCCACGCGGACGAGGCGCGGGCGAAAGCAATCCTGTCGAACCCGTTCTACGTGTCGCTGTCGTCGAGCTTCGCCGGCACTCAGGAGTACATGGCGATGGAGAAGCTCGGTCAGCTCAAGTCGATAGGCGACTGGGACCTGATAGTGGTCGACACGCCGCCGAGCCGCTCAGCCCTGGACTTCCTCGACGCACCACAGCGGCTCGGGAACTTCCTCGACGGCAGGATGATCCGCATCCTCACCGCGCCCGCGCGCGCCGGCGGGCGGGCGTACCTGAAGGTCTTCAGCCTCGGGGTGAAGATGTTCACCGACGTCCTGAACCGGATCCTCGGGGCGTCGGCGCTGAAGGACCTCAGCCTGTTCGTGTCCTCGCTGGAGACGATGTTCGGCGGGTTCCGCGAGCGTGCCGACCAGACCTACAAGCTGCTGAAGGAGCGCGGCACCTCCTTCGTCGTGGTGGCGGTCCCGGAACGCGACGCGCTGCGCGAGGCGGCGTACTTCGTGGAGCGTCTCGAGTCCGAGCAGATGCCCCTCGGCGGTCTCGTCCTCAACCGGGTGCACACCAGCGCGGTGCCCGGCCTTTCGGTCGAACGGTCGATCGCGGCCGCCGAGACCCTCGACGCGGCGCAGGACGAGCCACTGACCGTCGCGGCGCTGCGCATCCACGCAAGCCGCGTCGACGCGGCCGGTCGCGACGCGCGACGCGCGTCGCAGTTCCACGCCGCCCACCCGCGGGTGCGCATCGTCGAGGTCGCCGCGCAGGCCGGCGACGTCCACGATCTCGACGGGCTGCGCGCCATCGGCGACGACCTCGCGGGCGCGTCGACGCGAGCCGCGGTCTGAGTGCCCGGAATAGCCTGAGCAGGTGAGGCGCCCCGTACTGCCGCGGAGCTTCGTGCTCCTCGGCACGGTCGCGTTGGTCGCCGGGTTGATCATGTCCGTCGCGTTGCTGCCCTTCGTGGGCGGCGCGGGCCTGGCGGCACGCAGCCTCGCCAACACCTTCGACGAGCTGCCCGCCGACCTCACTGCGAAACCGCTCCCGCAGGTGTCACGGATCCTCGCCGCGGACGGGTCCACGATCGCGACGTTCTACTCGCAGGACCGCACCAGCGTCGCGCTGTCGGAGATCCCGGTGGTGATGCAGCAGGCGATCATCGACATCGAAGACGTCCGCTTCTACGAACACGGCGGTCTGGACTTCAAGGGCACGTTGCGAGCCCTGCTGCGCAACGGCGCGACCGGCACGGTCACTCAGGGCGGCTCGACGCTCACCCAGCAGTACGTGAAGAACGTGCTCGTCGAGAACGCCCGCACCGAGAAGCAACGCGAAGCGGCGACCGCCGACACGCTCGCTCGAAAGGTGCGTGAGGCGAAGTACGCCATCGAGCTCGAGCACAAGCTCACCAAGTCGCAGATCCTCGACCGCTACCTCAACATCGTCTACTTCGGTGACGGCGCGTACGGCGTCGGCGCCGCGGCCCGTCACTACTTCAACGAGCCGGTCACCGCGCTCACGTTGCCGCAGAGCGCGCTGCTCGCGGGCCTCGTGCAGTCCCCAGTCGCCTACAACCCGCGCTTCTACCCGACACTCGCGACGCAGCGCCGCAACACCGTGCTCGGGCAGATGCTGAAGTACCACTCGATCACCCAGGACGAGTACGACACCGCCCTCGCGACGCCGCTGGACCTCGACATCCACCAGCAGCCCAACGACTGTGTGGCATCGAGGTACCCGTACTTCTGCGACTACGTGAAGCACATCTTCGAGGTCACCCCGAGCCTCGGCCTGTCCCTGTTGACGCGCGGCGGCCTGACGGTCACGACCACGCTGAGCCCGAAGGTCGAGAAGGCCGCCGAAGCCGGCATCCACCAGTACGTCCGCGCCCGCGACCCGAGCGGGGTCGACGCGGCCGAGGCGGTCGTGCAGCCCGGCACCGGCCAGGTGAAGGCCATCGCGGTCAACACGCCGTACGGCGACAACCCCAAGCTCGGCGAGAACAGCATCGACTACGCCGTCGACGAGAAGTACGGCGGGAGCACCTACGGCTTCCACGCCGGATCCACCTTCAAGCTCTTCGTGCTGACTGCCGCACTCGAAGAGGGCTTCCCGCTCAGCACCACGATCCACGCGCCCGGCTCGATCGTCGTCGACGGCTACAAGACCTGCTCCGGGCAGGACGCGGGCGTGTACGACCTGCACAACGCCGCGGACAGCGAGTCGGGCACGTTCAACCTGGAGTCGGGCACCTGGTTCTCGGTCAACACGTTCTTCGCTCAGCTCGAGCAGCGCACCGGACTGTGCGAGCCGATCAAGCTCGCGGAGCAGATGGGCATGCAGCCCTCCAACGGCGGCCCGATCCCGCAGGTGCCGTCGTTCGTTCTCGGCTCGGCCGCCGGCTTCACCCCGCTCGACGAGGCGAACGCGTACGCGACGATGGCCGCGCACGGCGAATACTGCTCACCGATCGCGATCACCTCAATCGTCGACCGCGACGGCCACCACTACGACGTGCCGCAGTCGCACTGCCGCCAGGTGGTCGACAGCGGCATCGCCAACACCGTGACCTCGATCCTCGAAGGCGTGCTCACCGTCCCCGGCGCCACCGGCACCGAGGACGCCCTGGCGGGGCGTCCCGCCGCGGCCAAGACCGGCACCGTCGACGACTACGACGGCTCGTGGTTCGCGGGCTACACCCCGCAGCTGTCCGCGGCGGTGTGGGCCGGCATCCCGTCCAGCCCGAACAAGTCGCTCGGCGGCCTGACCATCGGCGGCGTCTACTACGGCGAGGTGTTCGGCGCGACGCTCGCCGGGCGGATCTGGCAGTCCACCTTGAACGCCGCACTGGCCGGCGTACCCCCGGCGCAGTTCAGCGGCAGCCAGACCTACACCGTGACCGCGCCGAAGCAGACCGTGCCCAACGTCGTCGGGCTGTCGATCACCGCCGCGCAGGCGACGCTGATCCAGGACGGCTACGTGCCAAAGCTGGTGCGGGTGCTGGTCGACAGCACCGAGCCCGAAGACGACGTGGCGCGGACCGACCCGCCGGCCGGGTCGGTCCTTCCGGCCGGCTCGACGGTGACGGTGTACATCAGCGATGGCATCTCGCCGGCGCCCGGCCAGAGCGCCCCGACGCCGACCAATCAGCCCACAGCCCCGACCATCACCATCAGCCCGAGCGCACCGCCGACGCCGACGATCACACCCACGCCGACCCCCTCGGACACTGTCAACGGCGGAGGCTTCACACAGCGGCAGCGACCGGAGCGCACGCGGTAGCCGCTGTGGTGGCGTCGGTCAGCTGCCGAGCTGGCGGCGTACCTCTGCAGCGACGCGGCCGCCCTCGGCCTTGCCGGCTGTCTGCGGTTGCACCAGCTTCATGACCTGGCCCATCGCCTGGGCACCGGAGGCGCCTGACTCCGAGATCGCGGCGCGGACGATCGTCTCGATCTCGTCGTCCGTGAGCTGAGCCGGCAGGTACTCCTCGAGAATCTTGCCTTCGGCTCGCTCACGATCGGCAAGCTCCGCGCGGCCCGCTCCGTCGAAGGCCTCCGCGGCCTCGCGCCGCTTCTTCGCCTCCCGACCGATCACGGTGACGACTTCGTCGTCGGAGAGCTCCCGCGCGCTCTTGCCTGACACCTCTTCGTTGGTCACCGCAGTCAGCACCATGCGAAGCGTGCCGGTCCTGAGCTCGTCGCGGGCCTTCATCGATGCGGTCATGTCGGCGCGCAGCCGCTCCTTCAAGGACATGGCGCAAGGGTAGTAACCGAGCTCACCCCCGGCAGCCGCATAACCTCGGGGCATGCCCCTCGCGGCCTGGATCGTGCTGGCGCTCGTCGGGCTCGGGCTCGTGACGATCGGCTACGCCGCGTTGTACGAACGAAAGGCGTTCGCGCTTCGGCGGATCGAGGTGCCGGTCCTGCCCCCCGGCAGTCCGGACCTGAAGGTCCTGCATCTGTCCGACCTCCACATGACCGAAGGGCAGCCGTGGAAGGTCCGCTGGGTCCAGTCACTGGCGAGGCTCGACCCCGACCTGGTGGTCGACACCGGCGACAATCTGGCGGGGCAGGGTGCGGTGGCCCCGGCCCTCGAAGCGCTCCGCCCGCTGTTGGCACGGCCCGGAGTGTTCGTCCCCGGGTCGAACGACTGGTTCGCCCCCGTCAAGAAGAACCCCGCGCGGTATCTCCTCTCGCGTGGAGGCCACCGGCGCAACTACGGCGAACGGCTGCCGTGGGGTGAGCTGCGCAACGCGTTCACCGACGCCGGCTGGCTCGACCTGACGCATCGGCGTACGACGATCGAGCTGGGCGGCCTGACGGTGGAGCTCGCGGGCGTCAGTGACGCACACCTCAACGCTGACCACTACGAGCGGATCTCCGGCCCGGTGCGCTGCGACGTTGCGATCGGGCTGTCCCACAGCCCGGAACCGCGCGTCATCGATGCTTTCGCCTGCGACGGGTATGCCCTGATGCTCAGCGGCCATACGCACGGCGGGCAGCTGCGGATCCCGGGATTCGGCGCACTCGTGACGAACTGCGGGCTCGAACGCAAGCGTGCGCGGGGACTGTCGCGCTGGCCCAGCGGCGGCTATCTGCACGTCTCGGCGGGCCTGGGTACCTCGCCGTATGCACCCGTCCGGTTCGCCTGCCGACCCGAGGCCACCCTGCTCACCCTGACCGCCCGGTAGACTCGCCGACGCACTTCGGGATGTAGCGCAGCTTGGTAGCGCACCTCGTTCGGGACGAGGGGGTCGCAGGTTCAAATCCTGTCATCCCGACCAATGTGATGTCTCAGGACATCGGAATAGC
>DASZRO010000065.1 GCA_035550055.1 Mycobacteriales bacterium
TTCCGGCAGCTGGGCCAGCTCCGCGTCCCAGTCGTAGCCGCCGGTCATCCACTCCCAGCCGCGTCCCACCGGCGGCGCGATCGTGCGCATCGTCTCGAACCGGCCGCTCGCCTCGTCCACCCAGAGCGCGGTGAGCTGGCACTGCAGCCGGACCCGTTGCTGCGTGGTCGTCGTCCCGCCCAGGTCGGCGAAGAACTTGTTCTCCCGGACCTGCTTCAGCGTGGCGTCCGCGTGGTTGACGATTTTCGCGCCGAGCAGTCGCGCAGACCATTCGGCCAGCAACGCGATGCGGTCACCTTCGGTGACGCTGAACGGGTCGACCTCGTAGGAGGAGACCCACACCTGCTCACCGTGGCTGGGCTCAGCCGCCAGCTCGATGCGCTCCCCGGTGACCGGCTTGGACACCTTGGCGACCTCGACGGCGCGGTCGACCAGCGCGCGTGCCGCCTCCGGGGTGACCACCGCACCGCCGGCGAAGCCCCACGTCCCGTCGTGGACGACCCGGACCGCGAGGCCGCGCTCGTCCGCGTCGTGGCTGGTCTCCAGGCGCGCGTCGTGCAGCGCGAGGTCGCCGGTCCGGATGCGCTCGACGCGGACGTCCGCGTGCTCCACCTTCAGCTCGCGTGCGCGGTCGAGCACCGCGTCGGCCACTGCGTGGAGGGGTAGCGCGCTGAACTCCGGGTCGATGTCGTGCGGCATAGCGCGAGACGTTCCCTTCTGTGCGCGTTCTATCGGGACCGGCGGGCTACCTCGTCGGGTCGAGGACGAGCTTGCCCGTCGTACGACGTGCCCGCAGATCCTCGTGCGCAAGCTTCGCGTCCGCCAGCGAATAGGTCGCGCCGACGATCGGGGTGAGGCGGCCGGCCGCGACGAGGTCGAGCATCGCCGCCATCGGCTCGTGCACCATGCCGGGCTGTCCGATGCAGTTGGTCAGCCAGAAGCCGACGACGGTGCGGCTGTCGATCATCAGCACCCGCGGCTCGATCGGCTGCGGAGGCACGCGGCCGGCCATCCCGAAGGTCGCGAGTCGCCCGAACGGCGCCAGCGCAGCCAGGCTCGCATCGAAGGAGTTGCCGCCGGTCATCTCCAGCACGATGTCGACGCCCTTGCCGCCGTTGGCCTCGCGCAGCGCCGACTCGAGGTCGTCGGCGGCCGGGTCCACCGTGGCGTCCGCCCCGAGGCTCGCGGCGAGCTCGCGCTTGTCCGCCGACGACGCCACACCGATCACCCGGCCGGCGCCCCACAGCTTGGCCAGCTGGATCGCCAGCGTGCCCACGCCGCCGGCGGCCGCGTGCACGACGACGGTCTCGCCCACGGCCAGGTGGGTCGACGTCTTCAGCAGGTGCCATGCGGTGAGCCCCTGCACCATCAGCGCCAGCGCCTGCCCGTCGGTGACGGCGTCGGGCAGGTCGAAGCTGAGGAAGCCGGGCGCCACGGCCCACTCCGCGTAGCCGCCAGTGCCGACGAGGGCGGCGATTCGTCGCCCGTCAGGAAGGGTGCCGACGACCTCGCTGCCCGGCACGATCGGCAACCGGGTCGCGGACAGGTAGGTGTTCTCGGTCTGGTGGGTGTCGGCGTAGTTGACGCCGGCACCGGTGACCTTGACCACAGCGAAGCCTTCGGACGGGACCGGATCGGGCACCTCGGTAACCGTCAGGACCTCGGGCCCGCCGTACTCGGTGATCTGAATGGCTCGCATCGTCCGACCTTAGAGGAGACAAGATCGACGACGTCGAAACCGTGCGCCATGCCTGCCCGGCGGCGCGCGACGTGGCTGTGCGGGCTGGTCGTCGCCGTACTCGTCAGCGTCGCGCTGCCCGGCGGCGTCGTCGCGAGGGCGGCGACCGGTACCCAGCCGGATCCGCTGTCGGCGGCCTCCCTCATGACGACGGTGCGCGCCTACGCCGGCCTTGCCCCCGACCACCTCACGGACTCGTCGCACGAGACGGCGACGCAGGACTGGCTGGCGACGCAGCTGCGCGATGCGGGGCTGACCGTCGGCCGTAGCTACTACACCTACCTCGGCTTCCGCCCCACCCACGTCTCGCTGACGACCCGCGGCTACACGGCCACCGACGTCGACGCCTATCTCTACTCCGGCGTCACGCCGGACAACGGCGTGGCTGCGCCCCTCGTCGACGTCGGTCTCGGCCTGCCCGAGCAGGTGACGAGCGCGCACGTCCGCGGGAAGATCGCGGTCGTCACCGTCCCCGACGTGGACGGGCTGACCCCGACTTTTGCGACGGCGTACGGCGCGGTCGCCAAGCAGCACGCCGCCGGACTGGTGGCCGTCACCGACGGTCCCGACGGCTTGCCCGTGCAGCAGGACGTGGACTCCCGTGCCGGGGTCGGGCGGCTGCCGACGGTGATCGTCGGTTCTCGTGCGGCGACTGCGCTCGAAGCGGCCGCGAAGGCGGGCAAGACCGCGCGGCTGACGCTGAGCGCCTACGTCGGCAGGTCGTGCACGAGTGATGTGTGGGCGACGTTGCCCGGGACGGATCCGAACCGCGACGAGGTGATCGGCACCCCGACGTCGGCGTACGACGCGGCTGCCTCGGAGCGCGGCGCAGGCGTTGCGGCACTCGTCGGGCTGGCGCGGCACTACGCGGCCATGCCGCGCTCGCAACGCCCGGTCGGGCTGGTCTTCGCCGGGTTGTCCGGGCACGAGGTCGGCTACCTCGGGTTCCCGGTGCTGCTCGCGACGCACCCGGACTGGTTCGCTGCCGCCGACGCCTACCTTCACCTCGGCGCGTCCGTGGCCGCGGTTGCCCAGACGCCGGGCGCTTCGGCGCAGCCGCTCCCGATCGGGGATCCGACGCGCTCGCTCTACGTCAGCGAGAACCCGTTGCTGGAGGCGACCAGCACCGCGGCGTTCGCCGGCGCGCAGCCGCTGCTCACCACCCCGCCTGGCATCAGCGACCCGGGGGAGCAGTCGCTTGCCTATGCCGACGGCATCCCGATCGTGGCTGAGTCCGGGAGCAGTGCGTGGTTCCACACCACGGGTGACACGCCGGCCGGTGTCAGCGGCAGCGCCCTGGCCGCCGTCGCGAACGGCTTCGGCCGGGAGCTCGACCTGCTGGCGAAGCTGCCTCCCGGAAAGGTGAGCCTGGCCAACCAGGTCGCCGACGAGCTCGCGATGACCTCATCCGCCAGCACCACGCCGGCGGGCAAGCTCGGTGCCGACGTCGACCCGCCGATCCCGGTCTCCTCCTGCCGCGACCCGCGGCCGATCCAGCCGCCAGTGGTCGCGGCGGCGAAGGTGGCGAAGTCCGACCTGCCGATCGGGCTCGGCGAGGTGGGGGGCTATGAGGCAAGCGAGCCGTCCTTCGCATGGGAAGGCACGTGGCAGCAACGGACCGTGCTGTTCCCGTCCGCGGCGACCGGTGCCACGCTCTACGGGGTCGAGTTCGCGCCGCAGCGAACGCCGCCGGGCAGACGCCGGCCCGCCGTCGTGATCGTGCCGGGATCCGGGCCAGGTGTGGAGAGCTTCTACGAGTGGTCGGCGCGCGATCTGGCGGGCCACGGTTATGTGGCGCTGGTGGTCGATCCGCAGGGAGTCGGTCGCAGCGGTGCGATCGGGTCACCGCCGTGCCGTCTCACCATCGAGCCCGGCCAGGCGACCCCGTGTCCCGGCGTACCGTTCCAGCAGTCCGCGAACTACGTGGATGCGGCGGAGAGCGGGATCGACGAGCTGCTGTCGCGGCACAACCCGTATCGCGCGGTTGTCGACCCGGCCGAGATCGGCCTCGCCGGCCATTCGCTCGGTGCACGCGCCGTCAGCTACCTCCAAGGTGTCGACAAACGAGTGGACGCCGTCGTCGCGTGGGACAACCTCGCCTCCGACCTCGACGGGGACGCGGGTTCGCCGAGCGGTGGGCCGCCCGCCAGCGAGATCATCGGCGGCGGGATCCCGTTCGGCCCGCCGGTGCCGGTCCGGCCGCGTGTGCCGTCACTGGGAGAGGCCTCCGACAGCGCGGGCTTCCAGCTGCAGCGCGGCCCGCAGATCAAGAAGACGGCGTACGACGACTGGGTCCGCCACGGCGTGCCGTCGATGGAGGTGGTGTTCCGGGGCGCCCAACATCTGGACTGGGCGCAGAGCCAGCTTCCCGCCCCCGGTGGCAACGTCGAGCTCGAACGGTTCGAGTACTACACGCGGGCGTGGTTCGACCTGTTCCTCAGACACGACGCCGGCGCCGTGCGTCGGCTGCTCGCGACAACCGTCGTGGGCAAGGCGAGGTCGGACCTGTTGTCGTCCTCTTTCGCCTCAGCGGTGTCGATTCCCGGCCGCCACGTCGACTGCGGCGACCTCGCCGTGTCGTGCCACCCGCGCCTTGGCTAGGGCGACGTACTTCGGTTCATCGAACGCCCACCGGGTCAGCCGCGCGTCGGCGCGCAGGTAAGGCTCGAACATCACCGTCTGGACCACCGACGAGTGGTGGTAGCCCGTCATCTGTCGCACCCAGTCGGGTGCCAGGCTCATCCCGGCGCGGACGAAGTAGGCGTGCAGCGCGCGGTCGATCGGGCGTGGCGTGCGGGTCGGCAGGAACGGCGCGGTCAGCAGGAACTCGAAGAACTCCCCGAGCTGTGCGGTCACGGCTAGCTCAGGTCGCATCGCGTCGACGAAGTCCGCGAGCTCTGCCATGGACTCTGGCACCCCCGACGCGCCGGCCATGCGGCCGATGAGCGCCTGCTCTTTGAGGTAGCGGTCCTTTTCCTCGGCGCTGAGCGGTGAGTTGTAGCGCTCGTAGCTGCGCAGGATCATCCACGGGATCATCGTGTGCACCCACGCGAGGAGCTTCGGATCCAGCGCCCGGAACGGCACGCCGTCGGGTCGGTGGCCTTCGACGAAGCCGTGGATGTGCCGGACCTTGTCGATCAGCGCGGTGGCAGCCTCGGTGTTGCCGAACGTGGTCGCGAGGACATAGCCCAGCGTGGTACGGGCCCGCCGGAACGGGTCTTCGCGGTAGCTGGACAGCTGTTGGACGCCGGCCATCACCGACGGGTGAAGAAGCTCCATGACGATGGCGCTGGTGCCGGCTCGCCCGACCGCGCTGAGGTCGCTGTTGATCTTCCACGAGACGCTGTCCGGTCCGCACAGCCCCGGGTCGCCGGCGGGCCCGCCGTACACCGCGGGGTCGTCATGAGTGCCGCTGATGCCTTCGATCGTGTCGACGATGCGGCGCTGCAGAGCGTTCATCGGCTCCCACTGAGATATTCTGAATATGTGGATACTCCCGGTATATCAGTGGTGGCACTGTCGTGACCACCCCTTCCCGGCGGTTGACCCGCGCCGAGAGCAAGGAGCGCACCCGCCAGCGTCTCGTCGATGCGGCGACGACGCTGTTCCTGCGCGACGGCTTCCGCGCGACGACGCTCGAGCAGATCGGGGACGAGGCCGGCTACACCCGCGGCGCGGTGTATTCGAACTTCGCCAGCAAGACCGAAGTGGGTATCGCCGTGATCGATCGGCTGTACGCCGACGTCGAGGAGCGGCTCGAGCAGGCGTTGCGCCGAGACGACTGGCTGGCCGCCATGACGAGCTGGGCCGATGAGTCGATCGGCGACCCGGCCTGGATGCGCCTCGAGCTCGAGATCGCGGCGCTGAGCGTGACCGATGACAGCTATCTGGCCGCGACCGCGGCGCGCTACGCGCGGCTTCGGCAACGCGCTCGTGAGCTGGTCGCGGAATGCCTGGGAGGTGAGGTCAGCGAGACGATGGCCGTCGCGGTGCTCGGCATGCTGCTCGGAGTGGGCGCGCAGCGCGCGGCCGACCCCAGCATCCCTGGCAGCGCGTGGACCGAGTTGCTGGCGCAGCTGCTCGGCCCGCGATCGCGCCGGGACTGGGGTCGGTGAGACGCACAGCGTGGTTGCCGGCGGCCGCGGCCGCTGTGTTCCTGCTGCCGGTCGCTACCGCCACCGCCAGCCCCGCCGCCGGCTCGGGACGGCTCCTGCCCGCCGAGCGCACGTCCGGCCCGGTCGCGTCACGCTCGCCGGCGCCGCACTCCAGGTTGGTCTTCGCCGCCGCCGAGGAGGACTCCACGCTGCAGGGCTTCACCAGCGGCCGGGTTCCCGACCCGCGCAGCTACTGGACGGTCCGGCGCAACCTCAGCATGTACACACCGGCCCTCTGGCATCTGCTGCAGCGGCGTAGGGCGTGGCTGAGCGTCAACCTCCGCTGGCGGCGCGACTTCGGCCCGGTCCCGAAGGGAGCGCCGCACTTCGGGGAGCTCGTGGCGTTCCTGCGGACCGCGGCGCGCCATCACGTCGGCATCGTCGCGTGGCTCACGGTCCCGTACGCCGACGGCTACTGGCTGACCGAGGACAACGTGGCCACCTTCGACCGGGCGGCACGCGACTTCGACGCGTGGGCGCACCGGATCGGGTTCCGACCCGAGCAGGTGCTGCTGGATCTGGAGTCACCGCTGCAAGACAGCGCAATCTCCAGCGAGGCGCTGCGGGATCCGTTCCCGGCAGTGGCGATGCTCGACCGCAACGTCGACCCGGCACACCAGTGCGCCGCGACGGGTGAGATCGAGCGCCTGGCCGGCTGGCTGACCCGACGCGGGTACTCGACGAGCGCGGCCGCGTACCCCTTCCTTCTCGACGACGTCGCCGACGGGGACCTTGCGCTCTCCGACGGCCTGGACATGGCTGTGCCGCGGCCGGGCACCTTCGGCCAGGTTGCCTTCATGGTGATGCGCTCGGTCTACGCCAGCCTGATCGGCACCGACCCCGGGTCGTCGATCCTCGCCTCCTACATCGACGCGATGCGCCGCTGGTACGGCACGGCCGCTGGGTTCAGCCTCGGCGTCGCGGGCCAGGGCCCGTACCGGAATCTCGCAGCGATGGTCGAGGACACCCGTCTCGCAGCGGCACTGACTCCCGGCACGATCGGCATCTACTCCCTCGAGACCGCGCTGCAGGCTTACGGGCGCTCCGGGATCGCCGAGCTGTTCGATGCGGCGGCGCACCCGCTGGCCGGCCCGGCGCTCACCCAGGCCAGCGGCTGGTCGACCGGTACCGACGAGGCGCGCACCGTCCTCGCCGCGATGAACGACCTCGTCACCGCGGGACTGCCACTGGCCACCGCCTCCCGCGGCTCCCCGCAGCTGGCGAACCGGTGGCCGACGGGCTGCTGACCGACTAGCGGCCGAAGCGGAACGGTTGCGGCGGCGGGCTCAGCTTCGCCCTCGGGCAGGTGGCGAGGGACAGCCCGCCGTAGCCGAGCGCTTCGTCGCACAGGGAGGTGACGGTGTAGCCGAGCTGGCGCCCCTCGAGGGTGATCGTCGCCCGGAACAGGGTGATCTCGAAGCGGGTGGGCGTCCCATGAATGATCTGGATGGTCCCCAGCAGCTGCGCGGTGCCAGGGCCGCGGTCCGCGCCGTTCCACGGCTGGTCGTATCGCCGCCAGCTGGTGGGCTCCGGCAGCCACGGACCCCCCATGCGCACGTCGTGCAGCGACAGGAAGGCGAGAATCTCGCGGCCGGCGGTTTCCGGGACGATCGCGGCGGGCCGGATGACCCCGGTCACCGCTCCGTCGTCACATGCCTCGCTGACGAGTTGCTCGAGTGCGTTCACGACTCCTCTTTCAGTCGCCGAACCGTTTCCTCTCAGTTGTCGGGCATGCGGCCGTGCCGCGCCATGGCTCGTTGTGACGGTTCTGCTCGGCGAACGGCGTATCCCACCAACCGTTCGGCCTACTTCACCCCGCAATGACCGGATTACGCTCGGGTCGTGACCGAGGTGGACACCGACGTACGGGTCGTGGAGCGTCCCGACGTCCTGCCGACCCACGACGGCGATCACGAGCGCTTCGCGCACTACGCCGACCGCGACAAGATCACGGAGGCGATGGTCACCGGTACGCCGGTGGTCGCGCTGTGCGGCAAGGTCTGGGTACCGAGCCGCGACCCCAAGAAGTACCCGATCTGTCCGGAGTGCAAGCGGCTGTTCGAGCTCGGTCCGGAGGGCCGGATGCGGGAGTGGCGCAAGCAGAACCCTGACGCCTGACATCCCGCCGAGATGGAGGGATAATCGGCGCATGGCTGACAAGTGGTTCCCGTTGCCCCCGAAGTTCGACTCGCTCGAGGACGAGCGCCAGCACCGCAAGGAGCGCCTCGCCGCCGGCTTCCGGCTGTTCTCGAAGTTCGGCTTCGAGGAGGGCGTCGCCGGTCACATCACCGCGCGGGACCCGATCGAGCCCAACACCTTCTGGGTCAACCCGTTCGCCGTGCCGTTCGCACACGTCTCGGTCAGCAAGCTGATCCGGGTCAACGACACCGGTGAGGTCGTCGAGGGCAACTACCACGTCAACGAGGCCGCCTTCTGCATCCACTCGCGCGTCCACGAGGCGCGGCCCGACGTCGTGGCCGCCGCGCACAGCCACTCGACGTACGGCCGGGCGCTGTCGGCGCTCGGCGAGCTGCTCGAGCCGATCACCCAGGATGTCTGCGCCTTCTACGACGACCACGCCCTCTTCGACGACTACACCGGGGTCGTGACCGATCTGGAGGAGGGCAAGCGGATCGCCCACGCCCTCGGCGAGAACAAGGCCGTCATCCTGCGCAACCACGGTCTGCTCACCGCGGGCACCTCCGTCGACTCCGCCGTCTGGTGGTTCATCACCATGGAACGCTCCTGCCAGGTGCAGCTGCTGGCCAAGGCGGCCGGCAAGGTCGTCCACATCGATCTCGACCAGGCGAAGAAGACGCACGAGACGGTCGGCTCGGAGCTGGCCGGCTGGTTCTCCTTCCAGCCGCTGTACGAGAAGATCGTGCGCGAGCAGCCTGACCTGCTCGATTAGTTGGACCTCGTCGTCGAGGTCGACGACCCCGGCGACCCGCGGCTGGCCGACTACCGTGCGCTGACCGACGTCGCGCTGCGCATGTCGGTCGAGTCACCGCACGGGATGTTCATCGCCGAGGGTGCGCTGGTCATCGAGCGTGCGCTCGACGCCGGCTACCGGCTGCGGTCGGCGCTGATGACGCCGCAGTGGCTCGACCGTTCCGCGCCGTGGCTCGCGCGCGCCGACGCGCCCGTGTACGTCGGCAGCGACGCGCTGCTGCGGTCCCTGACCGGCTTCCACGTGCATCGCGGGGCGCTCGCGTCGGTGCACCGTCGTGAGCTCCCGTCGGTCGACGAGGTCTCGCGCGGCGCACGCCGGCTCGCGGTCATCGAGGACCTCGTCAACCACACCAACCTCGGCGCGATCTTCCGCACCGCCGCGGCGCTCGGCGTCGACGGCGTCGTCGTCTCGCCGCAGTCCGCGGATCCGCTCTACCGGCGCTGCGTGCGGGTCTCGATGGGTGCCGTCTTCACCGTCCCGTACGCACGAGCCACCTCCTGGCCGGACGCGATCGGCGGGTTGCGCGCCGCGGGCTTTCGGACCTTGGCGCTGACGCCGGCGCCGGATGCCGTGGACCTCGGCGGCGTCGAGTTCGACCCGGATGACCGGATCGCGATCGTCGTGGGGACGGAGGGCGAAGGGCTGACGCGGCCCGCGATCGAGGCGTGTGAGGCTGCGGTCCAGATCCCCATGGCCGCCGGGATCGACTCGCTCAACGTCGCCACCGCCGCCGGCATCGCGATGTGGGAGCTGCGCCCCCGGTGATTGAGCCCGCAACCGCGGTGGGAATGCTGACGCTGTGACACAAACGCTGGGCTCGGTACACGCGTCGGGAACGTTCCGCATCGGCGGTGACCTCGAGGTGCATCGCCTCGGTTTCGGCGCGATGCAGCTCACCGGCCAAGGCATCTGGGGTGAGCCGCGCGACCGCGACGAGTGCATCCGCGTCTTGCGTCGGGCGGTCGATCTCGGCGTCGACCTGATCGACACGGCGGACTCGTACGGCCCGTTCGTCTCCGAGGACCTGATCCGAGAGGCGTTGCACCCCTACCCCTCGGGGTTGGTCATCGCGACCAAGGGCGGGCTGACTCGCGCCGGCCCGGGCGACTGGCGTCCGGTGGGACGTCCAGCGTACCTGCGCCAGTGCGTCGAGATGTCGCTGCGGCGACTGCGGCTGGAATGCATCGACCTCTACCAGCTGCATCGCGTCGACCCGGCGACGCCGATGGAGGAGTCGCTGGGTGAGCTGAAGGCGATGCAGGACGAGGGCAAGATCCGCCACATCGGGGTCTCGGAGGTCGGTGTCGAGACGATTGCGGCGATGCGAGCCGTCGTCGACGTCGTGAGCGTGCAGAACCTCTACAACCTCACCGACCGCCATCACGAGGACGTCGTCGACTACTGCGACCGTGAAGGTCTCGGTTTCATCCCGTGGTTCCCACTCGCGACCGGCAAGCTCGCCGCCGAAGGGGGGCCGCTCGCACGGATGGCCGACGAGCACTCCGCATCGGCCTCCCAGCTCGCGTTGGCGTGGCTGCTGCGCCGCTCGCCGGTGATGCTGCCGATTCCCGGGACCTCGTCGGTCGCGCACCTCGAGGAGAACTGCGCGGCCGCGGACGTGTCGCTCTCCGACGACGAGTACGACCAGCTCAGCGCGCTGTAGATAGGCTCCGGCACCGTGCCGGTGCTTCCCGATCGCGTCGACCGAGACGCGCCGGAGTACGCCGCCCGGCGAGAGTCGCTGCTGGAGCTGCTCGCCGAGCACGAGCGCCAGCTCGCGCTCGCCACGGCGGGTGGCGGGGAACGGATGGTCGAGCGCCATCACCAGCGCGGCAAGCTGTTGCCCCGCGAGCGCATCGAGCTGCTGCTGGACCCCGACACCCCGTTCCTCGAGCTGTCCCCGCTGTGCGCGTGGGGCACGAACTTCACCGTCGGCGGCAGCGTGGTCACCGGCATCGGCGTCGTCGAGGGCACCGAGGTCCTCGTGCAGGCCCACGACCCGACGGTGCGCGGCGGCGCGGTCAACCCCTTCGGCGCCAAGAAGCAGGGGCGTGCCTCCCAGATCGCGACCGAGAACCGGCTGCCGGTGGTCAACCTGGTCGAGTCCGGCGGCGCCGACCTTCCGACCCAGAGCGAGATCTTCATCCCAGGCGGCGCCGGGTTCCGGGACCTGACGCGCAAGTCGGCCGCCGCGATCCCGACGATCGCGCTGGTCTTCGGCAACTCGACGGCCGGGGGCGCCTACGTCCCGGGCATGTCCGACTACATCGTGATGGTCGAGGGCCGGGCCAAGGTCTTCCTCGGCGGGCCGCCGTTGGTGAAGATGGCGACCGGAGAGGTCGCCGACGAAGAGGAGCTCGGCGGCGCCGAGATGCATGCGCGAACCAGCGGACTTGCCGACTACCTCGCCGTCGACGAGTACGACGCGATCCGGCTCGGGCGCCAGATCGTTCGCCGGCTCAACCGCGAGAAGCTGGGTCGCCCGCCGGCCTCGTCGTACTCCGAGCCGCTCTACGACATCGACGACCTGCTCGGCATCGTGCCGACCGACCTGCGTGAGCCCTTCGACCCGCGCGACGTACTTGCCCGCATCCTCGACGGCAGCGAGTTCGACGAGTTCAAGCCGCTCTACGGGACCTCGCTGGTCACCGGCTTCGGGCAGCTGCACGGGTATCCGGTCGGCGTTCTCGCCAACGCGCGTGGCGTGCTGTTCGCCGAGGACAGCGAGAAGGCGACGCAGTTCATCCAGCTCGCCAACCAGGCCGACACCCCACTGCTGTTCCTGCAGAACACGACCGGCTACATGGTCGGCAAGGAGTACGAGCAGCGGGGCATCATCAAGGCCGGCGCGCAGATGATCAACGCGGTCAGCAACAGCGACGTGCCGCACTTCACACTCAACATGGGCGCGTCGTACGGCGCCGGCAACTACGGGATGTGTGGGCGCGCCTACGACCCGCGTTTCCTGTTCACATGGCCGAACGCGAAGTCGGCCGTGATGGGCCCCGCGCAGCTGGCCGGGGTGCTGTCCATCGTCGGCCGCGCCTCAGCGGAGGCGAAGGGCCAGCCCTACGACGAAGCCGCCGACCAGGCGATGCGGGAGCTGGTCGAGAACCAGATCGAAGCCGAGAGCAAGGCGTTGTTCCTCACCGCACGCCTCTACGACGACGGCATCATCGACCCGCGCGACACCCGCACGGTGCTCGGGATCGCCCTCTCGGTCGCGCACAACACCCCGATCCAGGGGCGCCGGGGTTTCGGCGTCTTCCGGATGTGAGCGCGATCCGGCGGCTCCTGGTCGCCAACCGCGGCGAGATCGCCCGTCGGGTGTTCCGGACCGCGCGCGAGATGGCGATCGCCACCGTCGCGGTCTACAGCGACGCGGACGCCAACTCGCCGTTCGTCACCGATGCCGACGCGGCGGTCCGGCTGCCCGGCAACACGCCCGCGGAGACCTACCTGCGAGGTGACCTCATCGTCGCCGCCGCACAAGCCGCCGGTGCCGACGCGGTACATCCGGGCTACGGCTTCCTGTCCGAGAACGCCGGCTTCGCTCGCGAGGTGGTGGCAGCCGGGCTGACCTGGATCGGACCACCGGCGGATGCCATCGAGGCGATGGGCTCGAAGCTCGGCGCGAAGCGGCTGATGCGCGACGCCGGGGTGCCGACGCTGCCGTGGTCGGAGACCGTTGACGGGGCGGCCGAGGTCGGCTTCCCGTTGCTGGTCAAGGCGTCGGCCGGTGGCGGCGGCCGGGGGATGCGGGTCGTCCGGGAAGCCGCCGAGCTCGCCGAGGCGGTCGAGGCGGCCAGCCGGGAGGCGGCCGGTGCCTTCGGTGACGCGACGGTGTTCTGCGAGCGTTACCTCGAGGCACCCCGCCACATCGAGGTGCAGGTCTTCGCGGACAGCCACGGCAACGTGGTGTCGCTGTTCGAGCGCGAGTGTTCGATCCAGCGCCGCCATCAGAAGATCGTCGAGGAGGCACCGTCGCCGGCGGTGACCACGCAGCTGCGGGAGAGCCTCGGCCAGGCCGCGGTCGCCGCGGCCGAAGCCGTCGGGTACGTCGGCGCAGGCACCGTCGAGTTCGTCATGGCGGCGGACTCGTCGTACGCGTTCCTCGAGATGAACACCCGGCTGCAGGTCGAGCACCCGGTGACCGAGCTGGTGACCGGCCTGGACCTCGTGCGGCTGCAGATCCTCGTCGCGCAGGGCGAAGCGTTGCCGCCGGAGGCACTGTCGCCCTCGATCGACGGCCACGCGATCGAGGTGCGGCTCTACGCCGAGGATGCGCGCAACGACTTCCTGCCGGTGACCGGCACGCTGCGCGAGTTCTCGATCGCCGCCGGCGTACGGGCCGACACCGGTGTCCGCTCGGGCGACATTGTCTCGCCGTACTACGACGCCATGATCGGCAAGATCATCGCGCATGCGCCGACCCGAGCCGAGGCGGCGGCCCGGCTGGCGGCCGGCCTGCGCGCCTCCCGGATTCACGGGATCACGACCAACCGCGACCTGTTGGTCGGGATCCTGGGCGAGCCCGAGTTCCTCGCGGGCGCGACGGACACCGGCTATCTCGACCGCCACGACCCCGCCGAGCTCGGCCGCTCACCGCTGGTAACGGTGACCGACCGCGATGCGCACGTCGCGGCGGCGGTGGTTGCGCTGCAGGCCGCGCACCGAGCGGCTGACCCGGCGTGGCGGCGGCTGCCCAGCGGCTGGCGCAACAACCCGGCGATTCCACAGCGGGTCGTGCTCGACGACACCGAGTCGCAGGTGGCGGTGAGCTACCGGTTCGTGCGTGGCGTGATCGGCTCGTTCGAGGTCGACGGTCGTGACGTGGCGGTCGAGGTCCACGGCGTGGCGGGTGATGTCGTCGACCTGACCGTGGCAGGAGTACGCCGTCGAATGCAGGTGGCGATCTCCACGGACCGGCGCATCATCGACGTCGACTCCGCGCTCGGTTCGTCGTCGTACACCGTGGTTCCCCGCTTCGCCGACCCGTCTGAGGCCGTCACCGCAGGTTCACTCATCGCGCCGATGCCGGGATCGGTGGTGCGGGTGCTGGTCGACCGAGGCGCGAGCGTCGGCAAGGGGGATCCGCTCGTGGTGCTCGAGGCCATGAAGATGGAGCACACCGTCGCAAGTCCCACCGACGGAACGGTGAGCGAGATCCACGTCGCGGCCGGCCAGCAGGTCGACGCCGGGACTGTGCTCGTCGTCGTCGACTCCGGCGAAACGGAAACCTAGCCGGAACCGCCACCGCCCGCCCGGCGTCCAACTGGCAACGCGAAGTTGGGGAGGCGTCATGACAGCCGGCCGAGCATTCGATCTCGATCACCGGGTCCGAGCGGCGGTGATCGGAACCCTCGCGCTGCTCGTTGCGCTGATCGCCACCGCGTTCGCGATAGGCGGCTCTGGCTCGCCGAGCAACGAAAGTGCGGGCGGCGCATCGGCGAGCGCCGCGATCGCCAAGGCGCCCGCCGGCACCACCAACGGCGTCGGCGTCGCGGGAGGCGTCGGTGCCGCGCCGTTGCTCGCGGCCCATCGCAGCGCGACGACGTTCTCTGCCGACAGCGCCGCTTCCGGTGCGGGATCAACCGCCGCGGGCACTCCGGCCGAGCAGCCGCCCGAGGTGTCGGCGAGCGAGTCGTCCTCCGGTGACTCGCTGGGTGCCACGAAGATCGTCAAGACCGGCGAGCTCACCCTTCGGGTCGACGCCTCGCAGGTGCAGACGGCGGTCCGCGACCTCACGGCGCTCGCGACGGCCCAAGGGGGCTACGTGGCGAGTAGCAACACCAACACTGGGGGAGGCGAGCCGTCGGGCGAGGTCGTGCTGCGCGTACCGGTCGGGCACTTCGCAGATGCCGTCAGCGCCGCGGAGAAGGTGGCGGGTGGGCACGTGCTGTCGCTGACGACCTCCGCCGACGACGTCACCGGCCACTACGTCGACCTCGCCGCCCGCCGGCACGCGCTGGAACAGACCCGCGCGACGTACCTCACGATCCTCGGACACGCGACGACGATCGGGGCGACGCTTGCCGTGCAGGACCGCATCCAGACCGTCCAGGAGCAGATCGACCAGCTCACCGGTCAGCTCAAGCTGCTCGGAAGTCAGGCGTCGTACTCCACCCTCACCGTCGACGTGACCCCGGTCGCCCTCGTCGCTGCCGCGTCACATCAGCCGCACGGCCTGAGCAAGGCGTGGCACACCTCGTGGAGCCGGTTCGGTCGGGGAATGGACTCGATCGTGGCTGCGATCGGCCCGATCGTGCTCGCGCTGCTGATCTTGGCGGTCGCGCTGGCGGTGTCGGTCGCGGGCTACCGCGGAATGCGCCGCGTCGCGAGCTGACAGCGGCCCGGGCCGCGCCGACGGCCGACCGAACCGTATTCTGCCGACATGCAGAAGGACCTCTACACCGCTGACCACGAGGCGTTCCGCGACACGGCGCGCGGCTTCGTCGAGCGCTACGTCACCCCGTTCCACGACGCGTGGGAGAAGGACGGCGTCGTCGACCGGGGCGTCTGGGTCGAGGCGGGCAAGCACGGCCTGCTCGGTTTCGAGATCAGTGAGGAGTACGGCGGTGGCGGGGTCGCCGACTTCCGCTACAACGCCGTGCTCGGCGAGGAGCTGATCCGTGCCGGAGCGAGCGGCATCGGGTTCGGGCTGCACAACGACGTGAACGCGCCGTACTTCGAGCGGTTGGCGACGCCGGAGCAGAAGGCGCGCTGGATGCCGGGGTTCTGCAGCGGAGAGCTGATCACCGCCATCGCGATGACCGAGCCGGCCGCCGGCTCGGACCTGCAGGGCATCAAGACGACCGCCGTCCGCGACGGCGACGACTGGATCCTCAACGGCCAGAAGACGTTCATCACCAACGGCATCAACTCCGACCTCGTCATCGTCGTCGTGCGTACCGATCCCGACGCGAAAGCCGCCCACGGGACGTCGCTGCTGGTCGTCGAGCGCGGCATGCCCGGCTTCGAGCGCGGCCGCAATCTCAACAAGATCGGCATGAAGGCGCAGGACACCGCCGAGCTGTTCTTCACCAACGTGCGGGTGCCCGCCAACAACCTGCTGGGCGAGCTCAACGGCGGGTTCATCCATTTGATGGAGAACCTGCCCCAGGAGCGGCTGTCGATCGCCGTCGGCGCGGTCGCCTCCGCCGAGACGGTCCTGGCCAACACGCTGGAGTACTGCAAGACGCGGACCGCGTTCGGCAAGCCGATCGGCTCGTTCCAGAACTCGCGCTTCGTGCTCGCCGAGCTGGCAACCGAGGTCGAGGTCGCCCGGGTCTACATCGACAAGTGCATCGCCGAGCACAACGAAGGCCGGTTCAGCGCGGTGGACGCCGCCATGGCGAAGTGGTGGACCACCGAGCTGCAGAAGCGGGTCATCGACTCCTGCCTGCAGCTGCACGGCGGCTACGGCTACATGCTGGAGTACCCGGTCGCGAAGGCGTACATCGACACCCGCGTGCAGACGATCTACGGCGGGACGACCGAGATCATGAAGGAGATCGTCGGCCGTTCCCTCGGCGTCTGACCCCCGGTGATCTTGACGCTTTCGGCCCGAAGACGACCCCATCAGGCCGAAAGCGTCAAGATCACCGTGGTTCGGTAAGGTCGCGCCGTGGCTGACCGATACGGCATCACCTTCCCGTTCGACGACATCGCGCTGACCGACCAGCGGCCGATCGTCGAGTCACTGGCCGACCTCGGCTACACCGACTTGTGGTCGGCGGAGTCCAACGGGTACGACGGGTTCACGCCACTCGCCCTCGCCAGCGTGTGGGCGCCGACGTTGCGGCTGGGCATCGCGATCATCCCGGTCTACACGCGGGGCCCCGCGACGTTGGCCATGTGCGCGGCCTCGCTCGCGGCGGCGGCACCCGGTCGCTTCGTCCTCGGCATCGGTACGTCGTCAAACGTCATCGTCGAGAAGTGGAACAGCACGCCGTTCGCGGCGCCGTACGCCAAGACGCGCGACACGATCGACTTCCTGAAGAAGGCGATGACCGGCGAGAAGGTCAGCGAGACCTACGAAACCTTCAAGGTCGAGGGCTTCCGGATGGGCTTCACGCCACCGGTGCCGCCCACCGTCTTGCTCGCGGCGTTGCGCCCCGGGATGCTCGAGCTCGCCGGTCGGGCGTGCGACGGCGCGATCACCAACTGGCTCGGCCCCGACGACGTCCCTGCGGTGGCGAAGGCCCTCGCCGAAGGAGCGCCCGGCAAGGAGCTGGCGGCGCGCATCTTCGTGGCGCCCACGGACGACGTCGACATGGCCCGGGCCGTCGGCCGCTTCGCGATCGCGGCGTACCTGACGGTCCCGGTCTACCGGGCGTTTCACGAGTGGCTCGGCAGGGGGGAGCTCATGGCGCCGATGCAGGAGGCGTGGGCGGCAGGCGATCGCAAGGCAGCCTTGGCGGCGATCCCGGACGAGCTGGTCGACGACCTCGTCGTCCACGGCGCGCCAGGCGCGTGCCGTGAGCGAATCGGGGAGTACGTCGCGAACGGCATCACTAGCCCGGTGCTCGCGGTGCTGCCGGTCGGCGTGGACGCCGCCACCGCGGTCCGGGAGCTGGCGCCGCGATGAGCCTCGTGGAGTACGCCGTGGAAGACGGCGTAGCGGTCATCACGCTGAACCGGCCGGAGGCGCTGAACGCCTGGACGTTCGACATGGGCGTGGAGTACCTCGCGCGGCTCGACGAAGCCGCCGCCGACCCGGCAGTCCGAGTGGTGATCATCACGGGTGCTGGTCGCGGGTTCTGCGCCGGCGCCGACATGGCGATGCTCAAACGGCTGATCGCGGGGGAGCTGCCGCCGGCCGAGGGCGTCCGGGAGGACTTCGCGACCGAACCCGCCGTGCCCAAGCCGGTCATTGCCGCGATCAACGGGCCCTGCGTCGGGCTCGGCCTGGCGCGCGCCCTCTACTGCGACGTCCGGTTCCTGCAGCGCGGTACGAAGCTCTCGACCGCCTTCGCGCGGCGCGGGTTGCCCGCGGAGGACGGTCTGGCGTGGCTGGTCCCGCGGATCGTCGGCTGGTCGCGGGGCCTGGATCTGCTGCTGTCCGCCCGGACGATCACCGACGACGAAGCGCTGTCGCTCGGTCTCGTCACGGCGGTGGTCGACGACGCGCTTGCGGCCGCGAAGAGCTACGCGCGCGAGATAGTGTTCAACTGCTCCCCGCAGTCGCTGCGCTGGATGAAGGCCCAGGTGTGGGCGGCGTCTGGCGCAACGCTGCAAGAGGCCAACGCCGAGGCCGACGAGCTGCTGCTCCAGGCCTTCAAGCTGCCCGACCTGCCGGAAAGCGTCGCGGCGTACCTCGAGAAGCGTCCCCCGAACTTCCGCTCCTGCTGATCACGCCGGTTCGGCGGCGAAGCGGGTTGCCGTCTCGAACCAGCGCCGAGGGTTGTCCACGAGCATCGTGTCGATGTGCTCCTCGGTCACGCCGAGCTCACGAAGCGCTGGCAGTACGTCGTTGCTGATGTGCAGGAAGTTCCAGTTCGGCGCCATCGCGAGCACGCTCGGCTCGACCCAGTCGAAGTAGCAGGACGCGTCGTGGGCAAGCATCAGCTTGTCGACGTAGCCGCGCCGGATGAGCTCGGCGACCATCCCGACCCGTTGCTCGAACGGCAGATAGACGTCGACTCCGAACCGGTCCATGCCGAGGTGATAGCCGAGCTCGGCGAGCTCGCTGAGATGGTCGGCGTCGCCGGAGTCGCCGCTGTGCGCCAGTTGCACGTTGTCCGGCGCGACGCCCTCCTCGGTCAGCACCCGGTGGACTTCGAGACCGCGATGCGTGCCGGGGTGGGTGTGCACCATCACCGGCGCTCCGGTTCGTAGGTGCGCCCGTGCCACCGATCGAAGCACGCGCTCGACGCCCTCGGTCATGCCCTGCTCATCGATCGCGCATTTCAGGAACGCAGCACGTACGCCGGTGTCGGCGATCCCCTCGGTGAGATCCGTGACGAACATGTCGGCCATCGGATCGTCCGGGCCGAGCCCGAACATTCCGCGCATCGTGAAGTAGCGCGGCAAGTCGTTGTAGGTGTAGACGCCGGTCGCGCAGATGATGTTGAGGTCGACCTGTTCGGCGATGTCGACGATGCGCGGGATGTAGCGGCCGAGGCCGATCACCGTGGGGTCGGCGATCGTGTCGATGCCGGCGGCCTTCAGCGCGGTGAGCTTGGCGATCGCATCGGCGACGTTGCGCTCTTCGTCCCAGTCGGTCTTGAAGTTCGCCTGGACCTCGGTGGTCATCACGAACACGTGTTCGTGGATCAGAGTGCGGCCCAGGGCCCCGCTGTCGACGGGGCCCCGGGCCGTGGGCACTTCAGCCAAATGTCACCGCGCCAGAGGGAGGGTCGGAAGGATCGTCCGGTTGAACGTGGAGTTCGTCACGCCCGCGAAGGAGGCGTACCACGCGGCGGCAGCCGTCGCGACGCCGAGCCACCCGCCGATGTGCGTCAGGTGCGGGCTGGCGTGGAAGGCGCCGATGGTCAGGAACACGTAGGTGATCGTAAGCAGCACGAAGACCAGTTCGACAGCCCCGCTCACCCGCAGCGCCGCGATCGCCATGTACGCGGTGAAGATGCCCCACGCGAGGAAGAAGGTCCCGAACAGCGCCTCGGTGCCCGGAGTACCGGGGATCACCTTGCCGACCTGGACGATGAAGAACACCGCAATCCAGAACCCGCCGTACGACGAGAACGCCGTCGCGCCGAAGGTGTTGCCGCGCTTGAACTCCCACATGCCGGCGAGCAGCTGGACGCTCCCGCCGTAGGCGATCGCGGTGTAGACGGCTGCGGCGGCCGCGGACGGGTAGACGTTCGCGTTGGCGAGGCTGAGGATGAACGTGGTGAGGGCGAAAGCTGCGAGCCCGAGCGGAGCCGGATCGGCGACGTCGGGGAGTGGCGCTGGGATAGGCCGTTCGGATGTCGAGGTTGACATTCCCTATTCCTCTTTCTCTGAGCCCCCGTCCATGCGCTCGCGGATTGCGTCCGTGACGGTCGGGTCGAGCAGCGTCGTCACGTCCCCCAGCTCCCGGTGCTCCGCGATGTCACGCAGCAGCCGTCGCATGATCTTGCCGCTGCGCGTCTTGGGAAGCTCCGGTGTGACGAGCACCTGCCGGGGCTTCGCGATGGGACCGATCTGCTTGGCGACGTGATCGCGCAACGACTGCACGAACTCATCGCCCGACGCCTCGTCTTCCGCGACGCTGCCCCGGGGTGTGACGAACGCGACGATCGCCTGCCCGGTGGTTGCGTCACTCGCCCCGACCACAGCCGCCTCGGCGACGGATGGGTGGCTGACGAGTGCATGCTCGACCTCTGTCGTCGAGATGCGGTGGCCGGAGACGTTCATGACGTCGTCGACGCGGCCCAGCAGCCACAGGTCGCCGTCGTCGTCCTTCTTCGCGCCGTCGCCGGCGAAATACATGCCGTCGAACCGAGACCAGTAGGTGTCCTTGTACCGCTGGTCGTCGCCCCAGATGCCGCGCAGCATTCCGGGCCAGGGTTCGGTGAGCACGAGGAAACCCCCGCCGCCGTTGCCGACGGGCGTGCCGTTGTTGTCAACGACCTCGGCGCTGATGCCCGGGAACGGTGTCATCGCCGCGCCCGGCTTCGTCGAGGTGACTCCCGGGAGTGGGGTGATCATGATCCCGCCGGTCTCGGTCTGCCACCAGGTGTCGACGACCGGCGTACGACCGCCGCCGACGTTCTCCCGGTACCAGATCCAGGCCTCAGGGTTGATCGGCTCACCGACCGAGCCGAGCAGGCGCAGCGAGGACAGGTCGTACGGCGCGAGCTCCTCAGCGCCCCACTTCATCAGGGTGCGGATGGTGGTCGGAGCGGTGTAGAGGATCGAGACCTTGTGGTCCTGGATGAGCTTCCACCAGCGGGCCTTGTCTCCCGGATGTGGTGTGCCCTCGTACATCACCGACGTGGTCTGGTTGATCAGCGGCCCGTACACGATGTAGCTGTGGCCGGTGATCCACCCGATGTCGGCGGCGCACCAGTAGACGTCGCGCTCCGGCTTGAGGTCGAACACCAGCCGGTGTGTCGCGGACACGTGGGTGAGATAGCCACCGGTCGTGTGCAGGATGCCTTTCGGCTTCGCGGTCGTGCCGGACGTGTACATCATGAACAGCGGGTGTTCGGAGTCGAACGCTTCCGCCTCGTGGGCGTCGGAGGCGCTGTCCACGACGTCGTGCCACCACACGTCCCGGTCGCCGTGCCAGACGACGTCGTCGCCGGTACGCCGGACGACGAGCACTGTCCGCACGTCCGGGCAGCCTTCGAGGGCCTCGTCGACGGCCGGTTTGACCGGAGTCGGTGACCCGCGCCGGAACTGCCCGTCCGTGGTGACGACCACGCGCGAGTCGGAGTCGAGGATCCGGCCGCGCAGCGAGTCCGAGGAGAAGCCGCAGAACACGACGTTGTGCGGTGCGCCGATCCTCGCGCACGCGAGCATCGTGACGACGGTCTCGGGGATCATCGGCATGTAGATCGTGACGCGGTCGCCGGAGGCGACACCGAGGCTCGTCAGCGCGTTGGCTGCCTTGGAGACCTCTCGCTTGAGATCGGCGTACGTCACGTCGCGACGCTCGCGCTCGCCGTCACCGACCCAATGGAAGGCGACCTTGTCGCCGGCGCCCGCATCGACGTGCCGGTCGACGGCGTTGACGCAGGCGTTGAGCCGGCCCCCGATGAACCACTTCGAGAACGGCAGCTGCCAGTCGAGCACCTGGGTCCACGGCGAGGACCAGGTCAGCGCGCGAGCCTGCTCCTCCCACCAGGCGAGCCGGTCAGCCGCGGCCTGGGTGTACGTCTCGGCAGTGGCGTTGGCCTCGCGGGCGAGATCTTGCGGCGGCTCGAACCTGCGCGTCTCGTGGAGTAGGGCGTCTAGCGCAGCCTCGGACATGTCCGCCGCCTTTCGTGACTCCTGGATGTGGCCTTGCCCGAAAATGATCAGACCACACCCGGTCCGGGCGCATTTGCGTCATGCTTGTCCGCCATGGCGTTGCTGTCGCTGCAGGATCAGGCGTTCCTGCTGCCCGAGACCCGTGACCAGCCCATGCACGTCGGGGGTCTGCAGCTGTTCACGCCGCCGGAGGGAGCAGGCCGGGACTACCTCGAAGACGTGTACGCCGAGATGCTCGCGATCGAGGAGATCGCGCCGCTGTTCCGCCGGCGGATTCATCGCTCGGTCGGCACGTTGGGGCAGTGGGTCTGGCAGGAGGACAAGGAACTCGACCTCGAGCACCACGTCCGTCACTCAGCGCTTCCCCGCCCGGGCCGGATCCGCGAGCTGCTCGCATTGGTGTCCCGGCTGCACAGCACGCTGCTCGATCGGCAGCGGCCGCTGTGGGAGCTGCATCTGATCGAGGGCCTCGAGGACGGCCGCTTCGCGATCTACTCGAAGCTGCACCACGCGGTCATGGACGGGGTCTCCGCGATGCGGCTGATGCAGAGCTCGCTGACGACGGACCCGGACGACATGAGCCTGCGCGCGCCGTACATCGCTCGGGAGATCGGGCCCGGGCATTCGACCAGCAGCGGATTCTCGCCGGCCGTCTTGGCGGGGCTGGCCCGCGAGGCGGTCAGCGAGACGGTTGCGCTCGGGCCGCTGGCGTTGCGTGCCGCCGACCGGTTGCTGCGCGAGCAGGCGGCGGCGCTGCCGAGCCCCGCGCCGCGCACGATCCTCAACGGTGCGATCACCGGCTCGCGACGGTTCGCCGCGCAGTCCTGGCCGCTGGAGCGACTGCAGGTGATCCGCAAGCAGGCGGGGGTGACGCTCAACGACGTCGTCCTTGCTCTGTGCTCGGGGGCGCTGCGCGCCTACCTCGACGAGCAGCAGGAGCTGCCGGAGGCGTCGCTGGTCGCCATGGTCCCGGTTCATCTCAGCGCGATCGGCAAGGGGACGAGCGCCGGCAACAACGTCGGCGCGATCCTCACCAGCCTCGGCACCGACCAGCCGGACCCGGCGCGGCGACTCGAGACGATCGTTGAGTCGATGCAGCATGGCAAGGACCTGCTTGCGAGCCTGAGTCGCGTCCAGGCCGTTGCGTTGTCCGCGGTCGCGATGGCGCCTCTGGCGATGAGCTCGTTCTTCGGGATCAACCGGCTGCTGCCGCCGCCGTTCAACCTCGTGATCTCCAACGTCCCGGGCCCGAAGGAACCGCTGTGGTCGCAAGGCGCTCGGCTGGAAGCCTTCTACCCACTGTCGATCCCGACGGTCGGTCAGGCCCTGAACATCACGGTGACGAGCTACGTCGAGAACATGGAGTTCGGTCTGACCGGATGCCGCCGCCACGTGCCGCACCTGCAGCGGCTGCTCACCCACCTCGACACCGCGCTCGACGAGCTCGAGGTCGCAACCGCCTGAACCGCAGACGCCGCCCCGGCGTAGTGACAGTCGTGGGGCAGGTGAAGTCGTGGCAGCGTCGATGATGGTGGCTGTGGACCCGGCGGACGAGCTGGCGTTGCGCGACCTGTACGACGCGCACGCCGGAGCCCTGCTGGCCTACGCCACCCGGCTCACCGGCGGCGACCGGGGCCGTGCGGAGGACGTCGTACAGGAGACCTTGCTGCGGGCGTGGCGTCACCGTGACGTACTCGACGAGTCGCGCGGGCCGATCCGGCCGTGGTTGTTCACCGTCGCCCAACGAGTCGCGATCGACGCCTACCGGGCCCGCTCGGCCCGGCCGACAGAGGTCGGCGACGCGGTGCTCGAGGTGGTGCCGGCCGCTGACGACATCGACGCCCGGCTCGATCGGATGCTGATCAGCGACGCGCTCACCGCGCTGTCCGAGGAGCATCGGGCGGTGCTGATCGAGACGTACTACCGCGGCCGTTCGGTTGCCGACGCCGCAGCGGTGCTCGGGGTGCCGGCCGGCACCGTCAAATCCCGTACGTTCTACGCGTTACGCGCGCTGAAGCTCGCGCTCGCCGAACGCGGGGTCACGACATGACCCGCTGCGATGAGGTCACCCTCGCCCTCGGCGCCTACGTGCTGGACGCGCTCGACCCGGCCGAGCGTGCCGCGGTGGATGTGCACCTACGCACGTGTGAGCAGTGCCGTGGCGAGCTCGCGGAGCTCGCGACGTTGCCTGCGCTGCTGTCACGGCTGAGCCTGCAGGACCTCGGTGAGGCGCTACCCACGGTGGTGGCGCCCGAGTCGCTGTTCGACAAGGTCGTCGCGTCGGTCCGCAAGGACTCTGTCGTCGTGCGGCTCGGCTGGCTGCGGCAGCGCCCGGCGCAGGCGTTGGCCGCTGCTGCTGCCGCGGTGGTCCTGGTTGCGGGTGGTGTCACAGCGCTGGTGGAGCTGGGCGGCTCGTCGGGCCCGTCGGCGGCCGTGCAGACCGCGGACGGCACTCACGGAAGTGTCCGGATGAAGGTGACCCTCGCCGCTCAGGCCGCCGGGACGGCGCTGCGGGTCGCAGTGTCGGGTCTGCCCGAGGACGAACACTGCTGGCTGGTGGCTGTGGCCGACGACGGTACGCGCGAGTCCGTCGGCCGATGGGTTGCGACGTACGCCGGCAACGCGCAGGTCACCGGGTCGACGTCCATTCCGGTATCCCATCTGCGCCGGCTGATCCTGCTGGGGGACGACGACCAGCAGTTGGTGAGCGTTGCGGTCTGACGGGTTCGACCCCGCCGAAAATCGGGCACCACGAAGTCATGGACTGCGTGACTCGCGAGGTGTTGCGGCTGTCGCCGACGCGCCTCGCGCCGGCGAAAGCGCGCCATGCCGTCCACGAGTTCGCGACCGCGGTGTCGCCGAAGACGGCGTGGACGGCGGAGCTGCTTGCCTCGGAGCTCGTCACGAACGCGGTCGTGCACGGCCGCGGGCCGGTGTCAGTGGTCATGGAGTACGACGGCGGCGCGCTTGCGGTCACCGTGACCGATGAGGAGCCGGCCTCGCCGGTGCTCGCCGATCCTGGGACCGGCGATCTCGGCGGTCGCGGGCTGCGGCTGGTCGAGCTGCTCGCCAGTGACTGGGGGGTGAACCCGGACCAGCCGGGCAAGGGCGTCTGGTTCCGGCTCGACTGAGGCCCCGTCACGGACCCTGGGTGACAAACCCCGCGTGACAAACCCCGCGTGACAGACCCGGCAAGGCAGGTTAGGCTCACCTAACATCTGTCGCCCAGCGCTGGATTCGAGGACATGCTCCCGACGTTCGTGATCGGCCTCCGCGAGGGACTGGAAGCTGCGCTCATCGTCGGCATCATCGCGGCGTTCCTCCGCAAGCAGGGCCGCCTCGACCTGCTGCGCTGGGTCTACGTCGGCGTCGGGACCGCCATCGCGCTCTGCGTCGGCGTCGGGGTCGCGCTTCGCGTGCTCTCCGACGACCTCCCGCAGCGCCAGCAGGAGGGCCTGGAGACCATCGTCGGCGCCCTGGCCGTCGGCATGGTCACCTACATGGTCGTCTGGATGCGCCGGCACTCGCGTGACCTGAAGGGCACGCTGGAGGGCGCAACCGCCGAGGCGCTTCGCGCCGGCTCGGACCGGGCCGGAAAGGCGCTGGTCCTGATGGCCTTCCTCGCGGTGCTCCGCGAGGGCTTCGAGACCGTGGTCTTCCTGCTCGCGGCGTTCAACGAGACCGGCAGCGGGGCATCGCCGGTGGCCGGGGCGATCATCGGGATCGTCGTCGCGGTCGGGCTCGGGTGGGGCATCTACCGCGGTGGCGTGAAGCTGAACCTCTCCAAGTTCTTCCGGGCCACCGGCCTGGTGCTGGTGCTCGTTGCCGCCGGCCTGGTCATGACCGCGATCCACACCGCGCACGAGGCCGGCTGGCTCGACGTCGGCCAGCACCAGACCTTCGACATGTCCTGGCTGGTCCGTCCCGGCTCGATCCGCGCCTCGCTGCTGACCGGCATCCTCGGGCTGCAGCCACAGCCGGTCGTGATCGAGCTGGTCGGCTGGCTGGTCTACCTCGTTCCGGTTGCGGCGTACGTCGGCTGGCCGCAGGGCCGCCGCGTCCCCATGCGCGTGGTCGCCTGGAGCGCTGCCGCCACCGCGGTTGCGGCAGCGGCCGCAGCCGGCGTGCTGGCCGGTACGGCGCCCGGCAAGCCGCCGGCGAGACCGCTCACGGCGGTGGGCGACACCCACCTGCAGGTCGTGTCAGCGCTCACCGGCAAGGTGACGGTCCGGATGCCTGCCGGCGGGCCCAGCGGCCAGCCCGCGGACGTCACCCTCACCCGGCTCGACGGCTCCCGGACCGTCCGCGACGGCGTCTCGGTCGTCCGGTACGTGCTGCCGGCGGTCGTGGCGAGAAGTGGTCCCGACCGGCTCATGACGGCAGCTGCCCTGGCCCGTCTCAACGGAGGCCGGCTGCCGCTCGGGGTGACCGCTTCCGGCCGCAAGGTCGCTGTCACGTTCCGGTCGTCGCGCTCCCAGTCGGTCGACGTCACCCCCGGCTCGACCAACCGGGTGGTCGACGCCTCCTGGGAGCGCCAGGTGATCGGCTACGTCCACACCTCCTTCGCCGACGTGCAGCTGTCGAAGGCGGTGTCCTCCTCGCGGCAGTCCCTGCCTGCGGCGGCGGTGACGGCCGCGTTCGCCGCGGCCCGCCACGACGCGTCGACCCTCGACCGCCGCGACGACGACTTCACGGGGGCGGCCTGGCTGACCGCACTGGCGGGCGTCATGGTTGCCGTCGGCGTCGCCTGCGGGCTCGCCGGGCGTCGCCGCCCGACCACGATCGCACCTACCCCCGTGGACGGCGGGACGGGCAGCCTGGTACAACATCAGGTAAGCCTTACCTAACCTACCGTCTGAGCGGCGAACCGTCGCCGCAACTGGAGAGACCAGATGTCGCGCTTGCTCCTGTTCGCCGACCGCACCGTGCGGGCCGGTGGTGTTGCCGCTGTCGCCGCCCTCACGCTGACCGCCTGCGGGGGGAGCAGCTCGGATGCGGCCGGGACCGCGCCGACGAACGCCAACAGCCGCACCGCAACCGTGACGATCACCTCCGCCGACGGCTGCCAGGTCTCCGCCACGACGTTCCCCGCCGGCGCCCTGACCTTCGACATCTCGAACAAGGACGCGACTGCGGTCAGCGAGGTCGAGCTCGACAGCGGAGACCGCATCGTCGGTGAGAAGGAGAACCTGCCGCCGGGCTTCTCCGGGACGTTCTCGGTCGACGTCGACGGTGGCACGTACTCGCTCTACTGCCCGGGCGCCAAAGTGGAGAACATCCCGATCACCGTGACCGGCCACACGACGGCTGCCTCGGGCGACAGCGTCGAGGCGCTGCTGAAGACGGGCACCGACGACTACGCGAAGTACGTCACAACACAGGCCGGCTATCTGGTCAGCAGTGTCAAGGTGCTGCGCTCGGGCATCGCGGGCGGCAACCTCGCCGCGGCGCAGGCGGCGTATGACAAGGCGCGGCCGTTCTACGAGAAGATCGAGCCGGTTGCGGAGTCCTTCACCGTCGGCAAGAACAACCTCGACGCGGACATCGACGCGCGGGCCAACGATGTGCCGGCGGCGGACTGGAAGGGCTTCCACCCGATCGAGAAGGGCCTGTTCCAGGACAAGAGCACCAAGGGGCTGTCCTCGCTCGCCGCGGGCCTGGTCGGCAACGTAGAGAAGCTCCAGAAGCTGACGAACGGGCTGACCTACCAACCGTACGAGCTGGCCAACGGCGCCCAGGAGCTGCTCGACGAGGTGGCGGCCTCGAAGATCACCGGTGAGGAAGAGCGGTACTCCCACATCGACCTGCTCGACATCCAGGCCAACGTCGAGGGGGCCGAGCAGGCGTTCGCCGACCTCCAGCCCGCACTGACGAAGATCGACGCGTCGCTGACCAAGACGATTGCGGCCTACTTCACCTCGCTCGACAATCTTCTCAACACCTACCGCACCGGCTCCAACCCGTCGGGCTTCGAGTACTACAGCGCGCTCTCGCAGGCGGACAAGCGCCAGCTCGCCGCGGCGGTCAAAGCGGTCCAGGAGCCGCTGTCCCAGGTGGCCAGCAAGGTGGCGAAGGTCTGACGACGATGCCTGACGACGAGCGAACCCCGCTGCAGCCGAGCCGCCGACAGTTCGTCGGGGGAGCGCTCGGCGTGGCCGGTGCGCTCGTCGCCGGCGGTGCGGGCGGGGTGGCGATCGGGCGCGCCACCGACTCGTCGAGCACGTCGAGCGCCGACAAGCAGATCCCGTTCTACGGCGCGCACCAGGCCGGCATCGCAACCCCTGCCCAGGACCGGCTGGCCTTCGCGGCCTTCGATCTGACAACCACCGATCGCAACGCGGTCGAGGTCCTGCTGGGATCCTGGGCGGCCGCCGCGGCGCGCATGACGGCGGGCGAGCTGATCGGGCCGATCAACACCGCGCCGCAAGCGCCGCCGATCGACACCGGCGAGGCGCTCGGCCTCGGGCCCGCGGCACTGACGATCACCGTCGGGTTCGGCCCCTCGATGTTCGACGACCGGTTCGGCCTCGCCAACAAGCGGCCTGCGGCACTCGCCGACATCCCGCCGCTGCCGCGCGACGAGCTGCGACCCGAGATCAGCAACGGCGACATCGGCGTACAGGCCTGCTCCAACGACCCGCAGGTCGCCTTCCACGTGATCCGCAACTTCGCGCGGCTGGCGCGCGGCACCGCGGTGATGCGCTGGTCGCAGCTCGGCTTCGGGCGTACGTCGTCGACCTCGACCGATCAGCAGACGCCGCGCAACCTGATGGGGTTCAAGGACGGCACCAACGACATCAAGGCGCAGAACACCGCCGACTTCGACGACTACGTCTGGGTCGGCAGCGAAACCGACCAACCGTGGATGCGTGGTGGCAGCTACCTGGTGTCCCGGCGGATCAGGATGTTCATCGAGTCGTGGGACACCGACTTCCTGGCCGACCAGGAGCGGGTGTTCGGCCGGTTCAAGACCAGCGGCGCCCCGTTGACCGGCAAGCACGAGTTCGACCCGGTCGAGCTGGCGGCGAAGAACCCGGACGGCACTCCGGTGATCTCGCTCAACGCCCACATCCGGCTGGCCGCGCCGAGCAGTCACGGCGGCCAGAAGATCCTGCGCCGCGGCTACTCGTTCACCGACGGCATCGACCCGACAACCGGGCTGCTCGACGCCGGCCTGTTCTTCATCGCCTACCAGAAGGACCCACGCAAGCAGTTCGTGCCGATCCAGCGGTTGCTCGGCTCGCGCGACAACCTCAACGAGTACATCCAGCACACCTCCAGCGCGCTGTTCGCCGTACCGCCCGGCCTTTCCGGCCCGGGCGACTGGTGGGGCAAGGAGCTGTTCTCCTGAGGGGTGCGTCACCCACATTGACATGATTCGAACATACGTTCGATGATGGCCGGGTGATGGATCTGGCCGCCCGCACCCCTCGCGAGCGGCCGACCGCGCCGATCACCGCGGCCGCGCTGGCGGCCCGCTCGCCCGCGCTGCCGGTCCACCCGGCCCTGCACCCGCTGTTGCCGGACGGGCTGCGGCGGGGGAGCACGGTCAGTGTCACCGGTTCGCTGTCGCTGCTGCTGGCGTTGCTGGCGCAAGCATCCGCCGAAGGTGCGTGGTGTGTCCTCGTCGACCTGCCGATCGGGTCGCGGACTCGCCTCGGTGCTGAGGCGGCGCGTGACTTCGGGATCGACCTGGCCCGACTGCCGGTGGTGCCGGCGACCGGGGACAGCTGGCCGAACGTGGTCGGCGCGTTGCTGGACGCCTTCGACGTGGTCGCGGCCCGAGCGCCCGCCCATCTTGCCGACGGCGAGCTGCGACGGCTGGTTGCCCGAGCCCGGTCACGGCAGTCGGTGCTGGTGCCATATCTGGCCGGCGGTCGCTGGCCGATGGCCGACCTTCGGCTGGCGGCTCGGCCGGGGGAATGGGCCGGGATCGGCGACGGCCACGGGCGGCTCGCTCGCCGGCGGATGCAGGTCGGTGTCGAAGGCCGCAGCGGTGGGGTTCGATCTCGAGAGGTCTCGCTGTGGCTGCCCGGCGAGCAAGGCCGGATCGAGTCGGAGGAGCCGGTCGCCGCCGTCGTCGAGCTCTCCGACGTACGACGGACCGGCTAGTGGCGACCACCGCCCTCCCGCGCATCGCCACGGTGTGGTGCCCGGACTGGCCCGTGGTTGCGGTGTCCGGGGCCGCCGATGCCGACCTGCCGGATGGTCCAGATGCCCTCGACCTTCCGATGGCGGTGATCGCCGGCGGGCAGATCGTGGCCTGCTCACGTGGCGCGCGCGGGGTCGGCGTACGGCGCGGCATGCGCAAACGTGAAGCACAGGCGCGTTGCCCGGACCTCGTGGTGTTGCCGAGGGACGAGGCGACCGAAGCGCGCTGCTTCGAACCGGCGATCCGGGCGGTGGAGGACGTGGTGACGGGCGTCGAGGTGGTCCGCCCCGGTCTGCTGCTGGTCGCGGCTCGTGGACCGGCGCGGCATCTCGGTGGCGAGGCGGCGCTGGCGTCCGCGCTTCGAGCGGCGGTGCGCCGTTCGGTGCCCGAGGTGTCGGTCGGGATCGCGGACGGCGCCTTTGCGGCCGAGCAGGCGGCGCGTCGCGACGTGGTGGTGCCGGCCGGTGCGTCCGGTGAGTTTCTCGCCGACCTGCCGATCGGGACTCTCGACTGTTTCGGGGACTCGGCGCTGGTCGACGTGTTGCGCCGGCTCGGGATCTGGACCCTGGGAGGGTTCGCGGCGCTGCCGGCGCGAGACGTCGCCGCCCGGTTCGGGCCGACCGGCGCCTGGGCGCACCGACAGGCGGGTGGCCGTGACGCCAAGCCGGTGGTGGTCCGGGAGCCGCCGGTCGACTGCTCGGTGACGCTGGACCTCGAGCCGCCGGTCGACCGCGTCGACGTGATCGCGTTCTCGGCACGTAGCGCCGTCGAGACCTTCGTCGCCAACCTGTCCACCCGGGCGCTGGCCTGCGCGTGTGTCGAGCTCGAGGTCACCTCGGAGCTCGGCGAGCATGCGTCACGTCGCTGGCGTGCCTCCGGCGTGCTGTCGGCGAGCGACATCATCGACCGGATCCGCTGGCAGATCGAAGGCTGGTTGCACAGCGATGACGGGTTGACGGCGGCGGTCACCCGGTTGCGGATCGTGCCGATCGAGACGGCGCCGAGCGGCACGCACCAGCAGGCCCTGTGGGGCGGTGACGGCGAAGCCGGTGAGCGAGCGCGCCGGGCGCTGGCGCGGGTGCAGACGATGCTCGGTTTCGACGGTGTGCTGGCGCCCGCCGTGGTGGGTGGGCGCAGCCCGGCGCAGCGCAGCCAGCTGACGGCGTGGGGCGAGGAGACCCCCGTCGCGAGGGCGCCCGAGCAGCCGTGGCCGGGACGGTTGCCCGCTCCGGCGCCGAGCGTGGTGCTGGACCCGCCCGCGCCGATCGACCTGCTCGACGCCGGCGGGCGGCCCGTGGTGATCGGGGAGCGCGGAGCGCTGCTGCGAGCACCCAACCGGCTCGGGCTGCGTCGTGAGGCTGCGGTGGTGGTGACCTCCTGGGCCGGTCCGTGGCCGGCCGACGAGCGTTGGTGGGATCCCAACAGCGCGGTGCGGGTGGCCAGGATGCAGCTGGTCGACGCGATGGGGCGGGCGTATCTCGTGGCGGTCGAGCTGCCCGGCGCCCGCTGGGTCCTGGAAGGGATCTACGACTGATGGGCTGGGAGAACCCGCCGGTCCCGTGGCGGGAGCTGGAGGCCCGACTGTCCGGGCGCGTCCCGGACCCGCCCCGACAGCATCCGGTGCAGGGCGACGGCGGTGACTCACCGAGCTGGTCGCGGCACCGCCCGGCCTACCGGCCGCCGACGTTGCGACGCCCGGCCGCCACGGTGCCGTACGCGGAGCTGCACGCACACTCCTCGTTCAGCCACCTCGACGGCGCGAGCCTGCCGGAGGAGCTGGTCGAGGAGGCGGTACGGCTCGGGCTCGCCGGCCTGGCGCTCACCGACCACAACGGCATGTACGGCGTACCGCGTTTCGCGGAGGCCGCCAAGGAGCACGGGCTCGCCACGATCTACGGCGCCGAGCTGTCGCTGGATCTCCCCGTTCCCGGTACGGCGGCGCAACGGGCGACCGGAGCCCGTTCGGGCATGCCGGACCCCCACGGGCGTCATCTGGTGGTGCTGGCCCGCGGCCCGGAGGGCTACACGCGGCTGTGTCGCGCGATGAGTGCGGCGCATCGGCGTGGCGGTGCCAAGGGTCATCCGGTCTACGACCTCGACGAGCTGACCGAGAGCGCGGGAGGGCACTGGCTGGTGCTCACCGGCTGTCGTAAGGGACCGGTGCGCGCAGCGCTCGAGTCGGCCCCTTACGGCACCTTCGGGTTGGACAGCGCCCGGCGGGCTCTCGACGAGCTGGTCGCGAGATTCGGCCGCGACAACGTGGTGGTCGAGCTCACCTACGCCCGGGATCCGCTCGCCGACGAGCGGTACGCCGCGCTGGCCGGGCTGGCGCTCGACGCCGGCCTGCGGACCGTCGCCACCACTGCCGCGCACTATCACGCTCCACCACGCCGTCCGCTCGCCACCGCGATGGCAGCGGTGCGCGCCCGACGCAGTCTCGACGAGATCGACGGCTGGCTGCCGGCCTGGGCCGACGCCCATCTGCGCAGCGGCGAGGAGCTGGCCGAACGGTTCGTCCGCCATCCAGCAGCGGTTGCACAAGCGGCGCGACTCGGCGCGGAGCTGGCGTTCCCGATCGAGCTGATCGCGCCGGAGCTGCCGCCGTTCCCGGCTCCGGAAGGCCACACCACGATGAGCTACCTGCGTGAGCTGACCTGGAAGGGCGCGCACAAGCGGTACGGCCGGCGTGACCGAGACGAGCTCAGCCGCAAGGCATACGCCCGGATCGAGCACGAGCTGACGGTCATCGAGGAGCTGAACTTCCCCGGCTACTTCCTGGTCGTCTGGGAGATCGTGAAGTTCGCCCGCGAGGCCGGGATCCTCTGCCAGGGCCGCGGCTCGGCGGCGTCGTCCGCGGTCTGCTACGCGCTGGAGATCACCTCGATCGACCCCGTCTACTACAACCTGGTCTTCGAACGGTTCCTGGCCGCCGAGCGCGGCGAGCCGCCGGACATCGACGTGGATTTCGAGTCCGGCCGGCGCGAGGAGGTCATCCAGCACGTCTACGAGACCTACGGCCGGGACCACACCGCGCAGGTCGCCAACGTCATCAGCTACCGCCCCCGGTCGGCAATCCGGGACGTGGCCAAGGCGTTCGGGTATCCGACCGGCACGCAGGACGCCTGGAGCAAGCAGATCGGTCACAGCTACTCGATCGAGGCTGAGGACGTCGACGGCGTCCCGAGCCACATCGTCGAGCTGGCTCACGAGATGGGACGCCACCCCCGCCATCTCGGCATCCACTCCGGCGGCATGGTGATCTGTGACCGGCCGATCGTCGAGGTCTGCCCGGTCGAGTGGGGCCGGATGCCGGGCCGCACCGTCCTGCAGTGGGACAAGGACGACTGCGCGCAGATCCACCTGGTGAAGTTCGACCTGCTGGGCCTGGGGATGCTCTCGGCGATCCGCTACAGCTTCGAACTGATCGAGGCCTGGCACGGCGTGCGCTACGAGCTCGCGACGATCCCGCGTGAGCAGGAGTGCGTCTACGACATGGTGTGCAAGGCAGACACCGTCGGGGTGTTCCAGATCGAGTCGCGGGCGCAGATGGCGACGCTGCCACGGTTGCGCCCGAGGAACTTCTACGACCTGGTGATCGAGGTGGCGTTGATCCGGCCCGGCCCGATCCAGGGCGACTCGGTGCACCCCTACATCCGGCGCCGGCACGGTCGCGAGGAGATCACCTATCTGCACGAGAAGATGCGTCCGCCACTGGAGCGGACGCTGGGGGTGCCGCTGTTCCAGGAGCAGATGATGCAGCTCGCGATCGCGGTCGCGGACTTCACCGGCGACGAAGCCGACCAGCTGCGCCGGGCGATGGGCTCGAAACGTTCCGAGGCGAAGATCGACGCGCTCAAACAACGGCTGTACGACGGGATGGCGGCCAACGGCATCACCGGCGTCGAAGCCGACCTCATCTTCGACAAGATCCGGGCGTTCGCCTCGTTCGGGTTCGCCGAGAGTCATGCGATCTCGTTCGCCCTGCTGGTCTACGCGTCGGCGTGGCTGAAGCTGCACTATCCGGCGGCCTTCTGTGCGGCGCTGATCAACGCGCAGCCGATGGGCTTCTACTCGCCGCAGTCCCTGGTGGCGGACGCTCGCCGGCACGGCATCACCACGCGCGGTCCCGACATCAACATCTCGGCGGCTGCCGCCACACTCGAGCCGGACGACGGCCCGTCGCAGTGCCCGTGCCTGGACGCGCCGCAACCGGCCGTCCGGCTGGGGTTGGCCGGGGTCCGCTCGATCGGCGACGAGCTGGCCGAGCGGATCGTGGCCGACCGGGAGGCCCACGGCCGCTTCGCGTCCATGACCGATCTCGCGCATCGCATCGGGCTGTCGACCGACCAGCTGGAGGCGCTCGCGACGGCGGGGGCGTTCGACGGCTTCGGCGTCGCGCGCCGTGAGGCGCTGTGGGCGGCAGGAGCGGCGGCGACGGTGCGCCCGGGCCAGCTCGAGCTGGTCGTGGTGGACGAACGCGCGGCGCCGCCGCTGCCCGCGATGGCCGCGCCGGAGCAGATGTACGCCGACCTGTGGGCGACGGGGGTGACGCCGCGGGAGTACCCGACGAGGTTCGTCCGCGACCGGCTGGACCGGATGGGGGTGGTCAGTGCGGCAGGCCTGCGCCGGATCGAGGACCACACCAGGGTCCTGGTCGCAGGAGTGGTCACCCATCGTCAGCGCCCGGCGACTGCGCGCGGCGTGACGTTCGTCAATCTCGAGGACGAGACCGGCATGATCAACGTGATCTGTTCTCGTGAGGTCTGGGCGCGCTATCGCAAGGTGGCGCAGAACTCGGCGGCGCTGCTCATCCGCGGCATGTTGCAGAACACCGACAACGTGGTGAACGTGATGGCCGAGCGGATCACCGCGTTGCCGCTCGGGATCAGACCTGCCGCGCGAAACTTCCGCTGACGGGAGAAGATCCATCCGTGCGGCGGCTCCTGGCTCTGGCGGCCACCGTCGCGATCGGGCTCGGTGGTAGCGCCGCCGCGGCGTCGTACTCAGCGGCCTCCCACGCGGCCTCGGCCGCGACCGGCCCGACGCTGGTGACGATCACGGTCCCGGCCGTGCACGGCAAGATCCCGGCGAAGTGGCTGGACCACCCGGGCTTGCCGGAGGCGGACGTGCTGCTGCCGGCCGGCTACGACCCGTCGAAGCGCTATCCGCTGCTGTTCCTCCTGCACGGCCTCGGTGGCAGCTACGCCTTCTACCAACAGCAGGGACTGCTGCCTGAGCTCTACCACCTCGACGCGATCGTCGTGATGCCCGACGGCGGGCCGGCCGGCTGGTACGCCGACTGGTGGAACGACGGCGAGCGCGGGGACCCGTCCTGGGAGACCTACGAGCTCGACGACGTGCTGCCCGCGATCATGCACCGGTTCCCGATCCGCGCCGGCCGGCGATGGCACGCCATCGCCGGCATCTCGATGGGTGGCCTGGGAGCGGCCTACCTCGGCGGGCGGTTGCCCGGCTTCTTCGGGACGGTGGCGTCGCTGTCCGGGTTCGTCGACCCGCAGCTGCTCGGCACGGTCGTGCAACCGGCGATGGCTGCGGTGACCAACGGCTTCCTGTCCGGCCCGCGCAGTGGCCGGGACAAGGATCCGGTGCCGATCTACGGGCCGCCGGACGGGTTCTATGCGACCGGCCACAACCCGCGGCGGCTGGCCGCGAACCTGCGCCAGACGCGGGTGTACCTCACGACGGGCAACGGCATACCGGACCTGGCCAGCGTCGGGGTGATCCTCGCCGGCTTCACCGAGGAGATCGTGGACGCGACTTGGGAGGAGGCCGGCCTGATCTACCCGATGAGCGAGCGGTACTACGACGCGCTCAACGCCGCCGGCGTCAACGTGACCTACCAGGTCCACTTCGGCGGGCACGACCTGCCGTCGTTCCACAAGGAGCTGCAGGCGCTACTGAGCTGGGGGCTGTTCAAGCCGGTGCCGACCCATCCCGCTGCCTGGACCAACGCGACGGTCGCGACCAGCGGCAAGCTCTGGAACGTCGGGTACCGGTTCGCCTCGCCGCCGACCGCGGTGGTCACCTTCCGGCGTGCCGGTGACCGGCTGACGATCAGCGCCGCGGGTACGCCGGTGACGGTTGCGGTCGGCGAGTGCGTCATCCGGGTGCCCACCCCCGCCACGGTGCGAATCTTCGCAAGCGGATGCAATCGAGGCCGGTTACTCGCGCGCTGACGAGGCACATCTGCGGTGTTGGTCCGCAACGAATCCTCGAGGAGGGAAGCGTCTGATGAGTGGCATGGACAAGGCCAAGAACCTCGGCGAGTCGGCGAAGGGCAAGGCCAAGGAGAGCATGGGTCGCGCGGTCGGCAACGAGTCGATGACCGCCGAAGGCAAGGTCGACAAGGCCAAGGGCAACCTCAAGCAAGCGGGCGAGAAGGTGAAGGACGCCGTCCGCTAACGCGGCAGGACCACCTCAGGCAGTGGGTGGCGGTAGAGCGCTGCCGCATTCTCGCTGCAGATCATCCGTAGCTCGTCGGCGGGCAGGTGACCCCACGCTTGCTCGATGACCCGCTGCGTGTCGGGCCAGGTGCTGTCGCCGTGGGGGTAGTCGACCTCGACCATGATGTTCTCGACGCCGATGCGGTGGCGGGTGTCGATGGTCGACGGGTCGTCGATGGTGCAGAACCAGAAGTTGCGTTTGAGCACCTCCGACGGTCGCATCGCCCACCCGAGCCCGTACCCCGACCGGTCGACGATGTTGTCGAGGCGGTCCAGCAGCATGGCCACCCAGCCGATCCCGCCTTCGCTCATCGCGATCTTCAGGTCGGGATGACGCAGCGGGTACTCGGACCACAGCCACTCCGCACACGCACCGAGCGACTGCTGCCCGAACAGCGTGGCCGACAGCTGCACCGCGGGGGAGCCGGCTGGCAGTGCGGGCATTCCCGAGCTGCCGACGTGCAGCGAGATGACTGTCCCGGTCGCGACGCACGCGTCGATGATGGGATCCCAGTGCTCGCGGTCCCACAGCGACGGCAGGCCGATCTCGTGCGGCCGTTCCGGCATCGTGACGGAGGTGAAACCGCGCGTGGCATTGCGCTCGATCTCGGCCACCGCGAGTGCCGGATCGGCGAGGTAGGTGATCCCCAGCGGGATGATCCGGGTGGGATGCGCGGAGTACCACTCCTCGTAGAGCCAGTCGTTCCAGGCCCGGATGCAGCCCAGCCCGAGCTCGCGGTCGGCGGCGTCGAAGAAGACGCGCCCGCAGAAGCCGCTGATCTGCGACGGGAAGTTCAACGAGGCCCAGACGCCGTTGAGGTCCATGTCGCGAACGCGGGCGTCCACGTCGTAGCAACCCGGTCGCATCTGGTCGAAGCGGAACGGCTCCATCGACACGGTTTCCGGACGGCGGCCGGCGACCGCGTTCATCCCGATCTGGCTGTACTTGCGGCCTTCGAACTCCCAGACCTGATAGCCGCGCGAGGTCTCCACGATTCGTGGCGCGCGATCGGCGACGGCCGTGGGCAGTCGCCCTTCGAACAGGTGCGGCGGCTCGACGACGTGGTCGTCGACGGAGATGACGGTGTAGCTGACCTGGCGAGGTGCCGGATCGGGAAGGAACAGCTCCTCGCTGAGCTCCACGGTCATCTACGTCTCCAGTGCCGCCGTCTCACCTGAGTCCGAGCGCCATGGCCGGGCGGTCAGCAGCCAGACCACGAATCCTGCGAACAGTACGCCGACCAGTGTCCATCCGAGGTCGTCGGTGCCGACTCCGACGTACTTCAAGCCCGAGGCGAAGATCACGAACGTGATCGCCGGACGGATGTAGCGGTCGGGCGCGCGCGAGGACAGGAACGACCCGACCAGCACCGCGGGGACGCTGCCGATGATCAGCGACGTGGTGACCCCGAAGGAGACGCTGCCGAACGCGAGGGCGCCGAGCGCCGCCGCACCGGTCAGCGGCAACGCCTGGCTCAAGTCGGTGCCGACGAGCTGGTTGGCGCCGATCATCGGGTAGAGGAACAGGAGCAGCACGATCATCAGCGAGCCTGATCCCACCGACGTCATCCCGACGACGATCCCGCCGAGTGCGCCGATCGCCACCGTGCGCACCGGGTGCACGTGGATCTCACCGATCGATGCGTCTCGGGTGTTGCCGCTGCGCTGGTCGAGGAAGAAGCGAAGCACCATCGCTGCGGCACCGAGCAGCAGCGCACTGCCGAGCAGCCGCTCGACATTCGTCTGCGCGCTCGACGACTCACCCATGAGGTGGAGCAGGTAGGCGCCCAGGAAGGCCATCGGCACCGAACCGCACGACATGAGGGCGACCAGGCGCAGGTTCACGGTGCCCTTGCTCAGATGGACGAGGGCGCCGAGTGGCCGCATCACGACCGCCGCGACGAGATCGCTCGAGATCGCCTTGTCCGGCTGCACGTTGAACAGCAGGATGAGCATCGGCGTCATGAGTGCGCCGCCACCCGCGCCCGTCGTTCCGACGAGGACGCCGATGATCGCACTACCCAGCACGATGTACGGGTCGATGTGCATGGCGACCTAACCTACACAAAGATGGTCAACAATCACCACCAGCGTCAGCCGACCGACCGGCGCTTCCTGATGCGCCGGTAGCGCCACCAGCCGACCACACGGGTTCGCAGCCAGTACTCGCCGGCGCTGTAGGGGAGTTGGGTGACGTTCTTGCCGTTGGCGACGGTGTAGTAGTTGCGACAGCCGGCCTGCCACACGGTGCCGGCCATGCCGGCTTGGACCTTCTCGTTGTACTTCCGCTCGACGTCGCGGCGGATGTCGATCGAGGTCAGCCGCCGCCGGCGCATCATCCGCAGCGCGCGGACGACGTAGTGCGCTTGGGCCTCGTGCATGAACAGGATCGAGTTCACGCCGTTCGTGTTGGGCCCGTAGAGCATGAAGAAGTTGGGGAAGCCGGCCACCGCGAGCCCGAGATAGGCCTCGGCGCCGTCACGCCAGCGGTCGGCGAGTCGTTGGCCGTCGCGGCCGACGATGTCGATGGTGGTGAGGTACTCGTTGGCCCGAAAGCCCGTCCCGAAGATGATCGTGTCCAGCTCGTGCTCCTCGCCGTCACTGGTGCAGATGCCGCGCTCGGTGAGCCGGACGATCGGCGCGGTGACGACTCGCACGTTGGGTCGGGTTAGGGCGGGCAGCCAGGTTCGCGAGGTCAGCGGCCGCTTGCACCCGACCGGGAAGTCGGGGGTGAGCACGGCGCGCAGCGCCGGATCCGCCACCTTCCGCTCGAGGTAGCCGCGGGCGAGCTCGGTCTGACCGACGGTGAACGGGTGGGCGGCCTGGAAGGAGGTCCGCTGATAGGTCCAGAAGATCTCCCAGCGGTGACGTCTGGCGGCCAGCGGCACCCTCGCGAACCGGCGTTGCTGCGAAGCGGTGTACTCGGTCTCGAACCGGGGCGTGACCCAGATCGGGGTGCGCTGGAACACGGTCAGCCGCTCGACGTCGGCGACGATCGCCGGCACGTACTGGATGGCACTCGCCCCGGTCCCGATCGAGCCGACGCGCTCACCGGCCAGCGGCCTGCTGTGGTCCCAGCGCGAGGAGTGGAAGATCCGTCCGCGGAAGGTGTCCAGGCCGGGGACGTCCGGCAGCGACGGCACGTTGAGCATGCCGAGCGCGCTGACCAGGACATCGGCCCGGTGAATCTCGCCACGGTCCGTGGTCAGCTCCCACTGCTGGTCGTCGTCGTTCCACCGAGCCCGCTCGATCGTGACGCCGGTACGAAGGTGCGCCCGCAACCCGAACCGATCGGCGACCTCCTCCAGATAGGCGAGGATCTCCGGCTGCGAGGCATAGGTCCGCGACCACTTCGGGTTCGGCGCGAACGAGAACGAGTAGAGATGAGACGGCACGTCGCAGGCCGCCCCCGGGTAGGTGTTGTCGCGCCAGGTGCCGCCGACCCCGTCGCTTCGCTCGAAGATGGTGAAGTCGAAGCCGGCGCGTCGCAGCGCGACGCCCATCGCCAGTCCGCCGGCTCCGGCGCCGAGGACCGCGACGCGCGGGCGCTTGCTCAGCGCCATTGCGCGCGGCCGGCCCGGGCGGCAGTGGTCATGGCGTCATCAGAGCACCCGATTGGCCAGCCACTGCGGCAGCCTGGCGGCGGCCACCTGGGCGCCGCCGCGCCGCGGCAGGACCACGCGCGCCTTGTCCTTGCGGCACGCCTGCACGATTGCGTCCGCCACCTGCCCGGGCTCCAGCATCGTGAGCATGCCGAGCCGCAACAGCCGGTTGAACGCGTCTGCACACGGCGGGTAGGCGGTCGCCTCGTCGTACAACCCCGTGTCGACCGGGCCGAGCTCGGCCGTCGTCACCCCGACACCGCTGCCCTGCAGGTCACGGCGCAGCCCCTCAGCGAACTGGGAAACGGCCGCTTTGGTCGCCGAGTACGCGGTGAGGCCGGGCAACGCGACCTCCGCGGACAGCGAGGACATGAAGACGAGCCGGCCCTGCCCGCGCTCTCGCATGCCGGGCAGGGCCAACCGGGCCAGCTCGGCCGGCACGAGCGCGTTGAGAGTGAACATCCCGCTGAGGTCTTCAGCGGTCATCTGCTCGACGGGCCCTGGCGTCCCCACTCCGGCGTTGCTGACCAGGATGTCGACCGGGGCGAGCGCCTCGAGGCGCACCATCAGTGCGCCCAGCGCGGACACGTCGAGCAGGTCGGCCGCCGCGTGGCCGCATCCGATCCGTTGGGCGGCCGCCGCGAGCGCGGCTTCGCTGCGGGCGACAAGGGTCACTTTCGCGCCGGCGGCCGCGAAACGCTCGCCGACGGCCAACCCGATGCCGCGCGAGGCGCCGGTCACCACCACGTGCCGTGCCCGAAGATCCATCTCGGTCGTTCCTCTCGTCGTGGGGTATCCAACCGCAGGAGGTACGCCGCACCGTGGCGAACTTGGAGATCATCGGAAAAACCCGGACAATCGATGGTGATGACCCGCAAAGCCGTACTTCCGGGCACCGACCCGACCCAGACTGTGGTGGCACCCTGCTGATGAGCTCACACGTATCTTCGCGCGCCGTCTGGCGGCGCCGCGGCTTCGTCGGCGTTCCGGTGGTCCTCGCAGTGGCGCTCGTCGTCAGCTTCACGGTCGGTGCGGGCAACTCGACCGCGAAGACCCATTCAGGTGTGGCCCGAGCCGGGTCGCGTGCCCATCTCGCCTCGTTGCTGCTGGCGGACGGCTCGCAGCGTGCCGTCCTGAGCGCCGAGACCGGTCCGACGCCGAGCAGCACGCAGACGCTGTCGCCGGTCGGTCAGCCCCACCGCGCCGCCGTGCCGGCCAAGGCGTCGACGTCGTCGTCGAGCGGCACCCGCATGGCCCCCGAGCGCGACACCGTCCTGGTGCCGGAGACGACGATGGTGGCGCATCTGAGTCGCAGCGTTCCGGGCTACCCGAGCGCGAACGCGATCGAGCAGAACCGGACGGTGCCCGGATCGTGGTACGGATACCCGTCGGCCCTGCCGGTGATCGGCCAGTCCGGCGACCGCCTGCACGTCCGGCTCGCGCAGCGCCCTGACGAGTCGACCACCTGGATCGATACCAGCAACGCGGTGCTGACCTCGACCCATTGGGCGATCGTCGTCGACATCGCCCAGCACTGGCTCTATGTCTTCCACTGGGGCCAGCAGGTGGGCTCCTACCCCGTGGGTGACGGCGCCCCCGGGACGCCTACGCCGACCGGTACGTACTTCGTCGCTTTCCACGCGCCGCCGAACGGTCCCGGCTACGGCTCGGTGATGCTCGAGACGTCAGCGCACTCGCGCGCGATCGAGCATTTCGAGGGTGGGAACGACGCGATCATCGCCATCCACGGGTCGATCTTCTCGGACTCCGAGATCGCCGATCACGGCGCCGCCATCTCCAACGGGTGCATCCGGATGCACGAGTGGGATCTGCGTCAGGTCGCGCACGTGATCAACGGCTCACCGGTCTTCCTCGTCGACTAGCCCGGTGCCGGCCCGCAGGGTGCTCGCCGGCGCGTTGGCGTGCTGCGCCTTCCTGCCGGCGACCGGTGCGGCGGGCGCGTCGCTGGGCACGCCGAGCCGTCCGGCGCCGCTGACCATCCCGGCGATGCAGCGGTGGCATCCTGCGACCGGCGTGTGGCGGTTCGCCGCCACCACCGCGGTGGAGGTGCGGCGACGGCACGGCGCCGCCGCCCGCGAGGCCAGGGTGCTGGCCGCCGACCTCGGGCGACAGGCCGGTCGGGCGGTCGCGGTCGTCGTGGCGAGCGAGCCCACGGCCGGCGACATCGTGATGCGTACCGTTGCCCGGAGCCGACGGCTCGGGTCCGAGGGCTATCGCCTCGACGTCGGACGCGCACTGACGATCGAGGCGTCGACCGGGGCGGGGCTGTTCTACGGCGGGCGCTCACTGCTACAGATGCTGCGGCAGGGTTCCACGCTGCCCTGCGGTACGGCGGTGGACTGGCCTCGTTACCCGCAACGCGGCCTGATGGTGGACGCCTCCCGCACGACGTACTCGACGGCGTGGGTCCTGCGGGAGATCCGCCGGCTCGCGGCACTGAAGCTGAACGTTCTCCACCTGCATCTCACCGACGACCAGCGTTGGGCGCTCGGCAGTCGCGTCTTCCCGAGCGTCGTCGGCAAGCGCCCGTTCACGCGCGCCGACATCCGGCGGATCGTCGACCTCGCGCGTCGTGATCACGTCACCGTGATCCCCGAGATCGAGATGCCGGGCCACATGGCGGCGTTCCTCGTCCACCACAAGCGGCTGATCCTGAAGCCGGCCGGCGTGGCCTCGCCGAGCACGGTCGGCGCCTACACGACCGACAAGCTGGACATCACCAGTCCCGCGGCATTGCGGGCGGTCCGGCGGATCCTGGACGAGTACCTTGCGTGGTTTCCGGGCCGGTACTTCGACATCGGCTCCGACGAGTACCTCAGCCCGGCGGAGTACCCGCTGTTCCCGCAGCTCGAGACCTACGCCACACGCCGGTACGGCGTCGGGGCTACTCCCGCCGACGCGGTCCACGGCTTCATCAACTGGGTCGACCGGATCGTCCGCGCCCACGGCAAGACGCTGCGGATCTGGAGCGACCAGGTCGGTGGGGTCGGCAAGGTCGCGGTCAACCGCGACGTGATCCTCGAGTGGTGGGACTCCATCTCGCCGTTCGGCGACACGCTGACCGTCTCACCCCAGACCTTGCTTGACCGCGGATACCGCATCGTCAACGCCGGGTGGTACCCGAACTACTACACCACTGACATCGGACCGGTGCGCGGCAAGGCGAGCCTGCCCGGCGTGTACGCCGGCTGGCAGGTCAACGACTTCGACGGCACGCAGGTCGGCAGCTCCGTCACTTCGAAGCAGCAGGTGGCTGCGGCAAGCCCCGGCCTGCTCGGTGCGCAGATGAACATCTGGGGGCCGCTCGACGAGACGCCGGCGCAGACCGCCCGTCGGGTGGAGCCCCACCTCGCCGTACTCGCGCAGAAGGCATGGGACAGCCCGTCGCCCGCTGCGTCGTACGCCGAGTTCGCGCGTGACCTGACACGCGTCGGCCTGCCCTGACGGAGGCTGCGGGCAGGAAGCCGGCGGCACCGCACCGAAGTTGAGCGACGTGATGCGGCGGGGTGTGGTCGCGGCGGTCTTCGCCGCGGCGCTCGCGGTCGCCGTTCCTGCCTCCAGCGCGGCCAACGTGATGGGCACGGCGCAACGCAGGCCGGTGTCCGCCGCGTCGCCCGACGTGCCAGCCCTGGTGCGGATGGTCGACACCCGGTCGGGATCCCTCGGGCCGGGCTTCGTCACGGTTGCTGCCGGCCTGCCGTTCGGCATGGTCACGCCAGGGCCCGCCACCACTACGCCGCTCGGCGACGATCCACTCGACTACGTCGGCTACGCCTACCAGGATCCGGAGATTCGCGGCTTCGCGCTCACCCACTTCTCCGGCGCGGGCATTCACATCGGCGGCGAGCTTCCCGTGATGCCGACGACCGGACCGGTCACGAGCCGCAACCCGGCGAGCTGGGCGAGCCCCTTCACGCACGCGACCGAGACGGCGCAGCCGGGCTACTACGCGACGACGTTGCTGCGATCCGGCGTGCGGGCCGAGCTGACCGCGACGCTGCGGACCGCGGTGGAGCGCTTCACGTTCCCGGCCGGCAGCGTGGCGAACCTGATCTTCGACGTGACACGGCACAACGACAGCAACCAGGACGGCGGCACCCAGACAGGCACGTTCCGGATCACTGGCGACGACCGGGTGGCCGGCAGCGTGCTGGTCCCGGACTCCGGCGGTGTCTCGATCTATTTCGCGGCCCGCTTCGACCGGCCCTTCACGCGAAGCGGCTCGTGGACGGCTCAGGGCATCACCGCAGGCAAGCGTTCCGTTGCCGGGCGCGGTGCGGGCGGTTGGGTCAGCTTCGGCACCGCCGCGTCTCGGCAGGTGCAGGCCGACATCGCGCTGAGCTACACCTCGGCGGCCGAGGCGGCGCGCAACCTCACCGCAGCCACCGTGGTGAACCGCGGTTTCGACGCGGTACGCGCTGCGGCTCAGCGCGTCTGGGAGCGACGGCTGAGCAGCATCAGCGTCCGTGGCGGGACCCGGCGGCAGCGCCGGACGTTCGAGACCGCGATGTATCACGCCTCACTCATGCCGACCACGTTCGACGACGCCGACGGCCACTATCGGGGCTTCGACGGACGCGTTCACGAGGTGGCACCCGGCCATCACCACTACACCGACCTCAGCCTGTGGGACACCTATCGGACCCAGACGCCGCTGCTCACGCTCGACGCGCCCCGCGTCGCGCATGACCTCGGGCTCTCGCTGCTCGCCGACACCGCCCAGAACGGTGGCGTGATCCCGCGGTGGGTCCGCGGCAACCGCGACTACGGGATCATGGGGGGCGACTCCGGGACGCCGACGCTGGCCACCCTCGTCACCAGCGGCGCGCTCGCCGGCGAAGCGGCGCACGCGGCTTACCGCGACGTGGTCCGCCAAGCGACGACGCTTCCGCCGGTCGATCCGCGATCCGGTCTGGACAGCTATCTCGCACTCGGCTACGTCCCGCTCAACGTCAGTGACCGCGGCGCCGCGGTCACTTTGGAGTACGCCATCGACGACGCGTCGGTCGCCGCGCTCGCCAGGCGGTTCGGCGACGCCGCTCGCACCGCCCAGTTCGACCGGCGCGCGGAGTACTGGCGACACCTGTTCGACCCGGCGGACCGCTTCCTGCGGCCGCGCACGGGGACCGGGTCGTGGGCCACGCCGACGTTCGTAGGCCTGGCGAACGTGTGGAACCCGATCTTCCCGCAGGGTTGGCAGGAAGGGACCGGCTGGCAGTACCTGTGGCTCGTGCCGCAGGACGTGCGGGGACTGGCCGAGGCGATCGGTCCGGCCCGGACCAGGCAGCGTCTCGACAGCTTCTTCTCGGCGGCGCTCGATCACCGGGTCGCGCCCGTGGTTCCCGAGGTGCAGGCCGAGTCGTCGGTTTTCGGGGCGATCTACGTCGGCAACCAGTACACCCCCGCGAACGAGACCGACCTGCAGGCGCCGTGGTTGTACGACTGGCTGGGTGAGCCGTGGCGGACTACGCAGGTCGTCCACTCCGAAACCGCCGTGTTCACCCCAGGGCCCTACGGACTTCCGGGCAACGACGACGCAGGGACGATGTCAGCCGACTACGTGCTGTCGGCAATCGGCCTGTACCAGGCCCAACCGGGCGTCGACGCGTGGGAACTGTCCGCTCCGATGTTCGACACCGTGCAGATCGGCCCGCGGTTGCGGATATCCGCGCCCGGCACGGACGGTCTCACGCCTTACGTCGCGGCGCTACGACGCAACGGCCACGCGGTCAATCGGACGTGGCTCACCGACCGGCAGCTGCACGGAACCCTGAGCTACACGATGACGGCGACGCACGGCGCGTGGGGAACAGCAGCGAGCGCCGCCCCGCCGAGCCTCACCGAAGCTCGGTCGGGCGGCGCTACCCGCTGATCAGTCGCGGGGGACCTCGCCGCGCCAGGCGCCGGTGGCAGCGCCGCGCTGCTCGATGTACTGCTTGAACCGCTTCAGGTCGGCCTTGGCATTCGCGTTGGTCAAGCCCAGCGCGTCGCCGACCTTCTCGACCACGCCCTCCGGCTTCGTGTCGATCTGCAGGGCCACCCGGGTGTGGGCGTCGTCGAGCTTGTGGAAGGTGACGACGCCGGCATGCGCCGTGCCGTCGACCGAGCGCCAGGCGATGCGCTCGTCCGGGTGCTGTTCGGTGATCTCGGCGTCGAACTCGCGCTTCACCCCACCGATGGAGATCTTCCAGTGGGTGAGGGTGTCGGTCTTCTGCGCGACTTCCTCGACACCGTCCATGAACTCCGGATAGGACTCGAACTGCGTCCACTGGTTGTACGCGACGGTCACGGGCACGTCGACGTCGATGGTCTGCGTCATATCGGTCATGAGTGATTTCTGCCCGCCCGCCGGCCGGCTATCCGGCGCCACGGCGGGTATCTGCAGCTCGTGCCGACCGACAGCTTCCGGTTCCGCTTCACGACCCCGTTCCTCGCCGCTGGCGTCCCGTTCGGGGTCACCCCGTGGACGACGGGCGTGGACCTCGAGTACGGCGAGCTGACCGCGCGGTTCGGGTTGTGGCGGGTGCAGACACCGCTGTCGAACGTCACGGAGGCGGTGCCGACCGGGCCGTTCGGCTACCTCAAGACGATCGGGCCGGCGCATCTGTCGTTCGTCGACCGAGGTCTGACCTTCGCGACGAATCGCGATCGGGGGCTCTGCATCCGTTTCGCCGAGCCCGTCAGCGGCATCGACCCGCTCGGGCGGATCAGGCACCCGGCTCTCACCGTCACCGTCGCCGAGATCGACGGTCTGCAAGCCGCCCTCGCTGCTGCCTAGGCCGACGCCCGCCCGTAGGGTCACGTGCGTGGAAACGCACGAGCTGGCGGACAAGGTCGCGATCGTCACCGGAGGCGCGGGAGGCATCGGTCGGGCGACAGCGATCGCGCTGGCGGCGGAGGGCGCGCAGGTCGTGATCGCCGACGTCGACGCCGAGGCCGGCAACGCGTTGGCGGACGATCTCGGTGAGGTGGCGGCCTTTCACCGGACCGATGTGAGCGACATCGACCAGGTGCAGGCCGCCGTCGACTTCGCGGTCGCTCGCTTCGGCGGGCTGCACATCATGTTCAACAACGCCGGGGTCGGGAGCGCGCTGAAGCGGCTCCTCGACGACGACTTCGAGGACTACGACCGGATCGTCGGCATCAACCTGTTCGGGGTGATCGCGGGGACCCAGCGGGCGGCGCGCCACATGAAAGACCACGGCGGCGGCGTGATCATCAACAACGCGTCCATCGCCGCGATCAACGCCGGCGCCGGGATGATCGCCTACCGCGCATCGAAGGCGGCGATTGTGCATGCGACGAAGTGCATGGCGATCGATCTCGCGCCGTACCGCATCCGGGTCAACTGTCTGACCCCCGCCCACATCCGCACCGGCATCACGACCTACGACATGGGTCCGGTGCTCGAGTACATGCAGCCCTACCCGCGGGAGGCGCAGCCGGAGGACGTCGCCAACGCGGTCGTGTTCCTTGCCGGTGACCGGGCGGCGCAGATCACCGGCGTCGTCCTGCCGGTCGACGGCGGCACCACGGCCGGCAACTCGATGGCGCAGACCAGGCTGATCATGAGCCAGGCCACCAAGCCACGCGGCTAGGTCAGCGCGGGGCGAAGTCCAGGTACAGCGTCTGCAGGCCGCGAAGGAAGAACGTCGGCAGGTAGTCGTAGGTACGCGCGTCCGGTGCTCCGTGGCGGTCGCCGCTGATCGCGATGTTGCCGGTGCGCTCGAGGAAACGCTCGACCGTCACGCGCCCTTCGGTGCGGGCCAGCGGCGCGCCGGCGCACGTGTGGATGCCGTGCCCGAACGCGATGTGCTGGCGCGCGTTGGAGCGGTGGATGTCGAACTCGTGCGGGTTGTCGAAGGTCCGCGGATCCCGGTTGCACGCGCCCGGGAGCAGCATGACCGTGCTGCCGGCGGGCAGCTCCACCCCGCCGAGCGTGGTGCGGACCCGGGTCATCCGGAACTGGCTGCGCAGCGGGCTCTCGAGCCGCAGGGTCTCCTCGATGAAGTTGGGGATCAGCGCGGGGTCGTCGCGTACCAGCTTCTGCAGGTCCTGGCGCTCGCCGAGCATTCGCAGCGCGAAGCCGATCATCCGCACGGTCGTCTCCTGACCGCCGACGAAAAGGTTCGCGGCGATCAGCGCCGCATCTTTGACGTCCGGCGTCGAGCCGTCGGGGAAGGTCGCGGTCGCCAGGCCGGTCAGCACGTCGCCGCGCGGCTCGCCGCGGCGGTCCTCGATGTACTCGGCGAACCGGTCGTAGAGGAACTCCAGCGGCTTGTGCTGCAGCCCGTCCGAGACGGTCGACAGGTGCTCGCGAAACGACTCGTGGTCCTCCTCCGGCACCCCTTCGAGGTCGGCGATGACGGTGAGGGTGAACGGCTCGGCGAACGAGGAGATCAGCTCACAGCTGCCGCCGTCGACGAACACATCGAGCAGCGCGTCGGCGTAACGCCACATGAACTCTTCGTTCGCGCGCAGCCGCCCGGGCGTGATCAGCCGCATCAGCAGGTGCCGTTGCGCGGTGTGGTACGGCGGATCGAACGACGGGATCTGGTCGCTGAAGGGCAGCTCGTCGCGGCAGGCCACGATCACGTCGGTGATGTCGTCGCCCTCGACCGCTCGGGAGAACTTCACGAACGGTCCGCTCACGGTGTTGCACGAGGAGTAGGTGCCGGACGCGGCCTCGTGCTCCGGGAACGTCGCCGGGTCGCGGTAGATCTCCTTGGCCTCGGCGTGTCCGGTGATCATGTACGCGCCGAAGTGCGGCTCCTGCCACACCGGTCCCTGTTCGCGCACCCAGTCGAAGTACGGGTAGGGGTCGGCTTGCACTGCCGCGTCCTTGAAGAAGTTGACGTGCGAGAAGTCGGTGGTGGTCGTCACTTCGTTGCCTCTTCCCGCGACGTGGCGTGCTTCGCCGCGACGTATCCGAAAACCATGCTGTTGGCGATGCTGCCGCCGGGGCCGAGATAGTGCCGTCCCATCACCGTGGCCGTCGCGTTGCCCGTCGCGTAGAGACCGGGGATCGGCTTGTCGTCGCTGCCGATGACCCGAGCGTGCTCGTCGGTGAGCATGCCGCCACAAGTCCCGACGTCTCCAGGCACGACGTCACAGGCATAGAACGGCGCCTCGTCGATCGGCTCGACGCACGGGTTTTTCACCTTGCGGTGCGGATCGCCGAGCGCCTTGTTGTACGCCGACTCGCCGCGGCCGAACTCAGGGTCCTTGCCGTCCGCGGCGTACTTGTTGAACGACTCGACGGTCTCGATCAGCCCGTCCGGATCGATGCCGCACATCTCGGCGAGCTCGCGCAACGTCGCCGCCCGCTTGATCTTGCCGCTGGCGAGGACGTCCTTGGGGAAGCGGCCGGGGGAGGACCGCACGTGCGCGTAACGCTTGCGGTAGCGGTCGTCGAAGATCAGCCAGCACGGCACCGCCTTGCTGGTCTTGTCCCTCTCGTACATCGCCTTGCCGACCTCCATGTAGGAGTTCGACTCGTTGACGAACCGCTTGCCGGCCGCGTCGACGTAGATGGTGCGCGGCCGCTGGCGGGCCTGGTCGAGGGTGTTCTGGCCGAACTTGCCCGATCGCGGCGACGGCAGCCACCACGCCTCGTCCATGAGGTCGGTCTTTGCGCCGAGCTTCATTGCGGTGCGGATCGCCTCGCCCGTGTCGCCCGGGTTGGCCATCGACCAGCGGGCCGTGTTGGGTTGGTCCCCGCTGAACTCGCTGCGCATCTCGCGGCTCTGTGCGAAGCCCCCCGTCGAGAGCAACACGCCGTCGCGGGCGCGGACGTTGACCGGAGTGCCGTTGCGAAGCACTCGCACGCCGACCACCCGCTCGTTTTCGACGAGAAGGTCGTCGAGGGGTGCGTCCGTCCACACTTCGACGCCGCTGGCGAGCGCGATCTTGAGCGCCTGCCCGATGAAGGAGGCGCCGTTGGTGAGGAGATCCTGGCGGCGCACCTTCGCCCACGTCGTGCGCATGGCGACCCGGGCGGAGGTGGCGAACGCCTTGACGCTGCGGTTGTAGTGCGACAGGTAGCGGGCCTCGTTGGTCATCACCGCCATGCCGAGGTGCTTGGCCATCCCGATCTGCACCTTGCCCGACCAGGCCCCGAGCTGATGGCCGTCCCACGGCACGGGCTCGACGCCGCGACCCATGTCACTGCCGCCCTTGGCGTCGGAGTAGTAGTCGCTGTAGCCCGGGCAGTAGACGAACTTCACGCCTTTGGCTTCCAGGAAGTCGATCATCTCCGGGCCTGCCGTGCAGAACGCGTGGCGTCGCTCGTGCGACGAGGCCGGACCCACGTCGCCGACGACCGCGTCGAAGTAGGCCATGCCGTCCTCGTAGGAGTCCGGCACCCCGGCCCGCTTCATCACCGAGTTGTTGGGCACCCAGGCCATGCCCCCGGACATCGCGGTCGAGCCGCCGACGAGCGACTGCTTCTCCACGACGAGTACGTCGGCGCCACGGTCGGCCGCGGCCAATGCGGCGACCATGCCGCCGCCGCCGGAACCGACCGCGACGAAGTCGACGGTCACATCCCACTCGGACATTCGGGCTCCCGGTTGCTACGACTCCGAAGCGAATCTAACCAGAGTTCATTGACCATTGCTACGAAGCCGAAGTAATGTCCGCTCACCGGGAACGAGGGAGTAACGATGGCCGCAGGCTCGCCAGCTCTGACATATCCGCGGGAGGGACTCGGCGCCCCGAAGGACCGCCACCCCGGCCCCGTGCAGGACTTCGGGCTGCCGGCCGGCACCGAGGTGTTCTCGGCCGACAACCACATCTCGCTGTCCGAAGACATCTTCTTCGAGCGAGCGCCGGAGGGCATGAAGGACCGGGTCCCTCGCGTCATGAACGTCGACGGGGGCTGGGTCGTCGGCCTCGACGGCAAGTCGGTCCTGGTCAAGGAGTTCATCGACGTCCTTCAGCAGTACGACCCGGTGCCCGGCTCGCATGCGGGCGACATCGACGCTCGTCTGGCGGCGCTGGAGTCCGAGGGCGTGCACAGCGAGCTGGCCTTCCCGAACTCGATCCTCGCGTTGTTCGGCTGGCCCGACCGGGAGGTCCGCGAGACCTGCTTCCGGATCTACAACGAGTACATCGCGGAGGTGCAGGAGCGTTCCGGCAACCGGATCTACGGCGTCGGGCTCATCAACTGGTGGGACGCGGACGGTGCGCGTCGCACGCTGACCGAGCTGAAGGCGCTCGGCCTCAAGACCTTCCTGATGCCGCTCGTCCCGGGAAAGGACGAGGACAAGAAGCCGATCGACTACTGCGCCGCTTCGATGGACGGCGTATGGGAGGCGATCGAGGAGTCCGGCATCCCGGTGTCGCATCACATCGGCGAGAACCCGCCGCAGACACCGATCGAGATCAACGCGCTGCAGGTCGGGATGTTCCAGTCGGTCGCGCCGTTCCGCGACACCTTCGGCAAGTACGTCCTCGGGGGCATTCTCGACCGCCACCCCGGCCTCAAGATCGGCTACTTCGAAGGCGGCATCAACTGGGTGCCGTCGGCCATCCAGGACGCCCAGCACATCTGCGCGTCGTTTCGGCACATGCAGGACACCGAGATCAAGCTGGATCCGCAGGAGTACTGGGACAAGCACTTCTACGCGTCGTTCATGCTCGACCCGCTCGGCCTGTCGATGGTCGACCGCATCGGTGCCGACAAGGTGATGTGGTCGACGGACTTCCCCCACAACGAGAGCACGTACGGCTACAGCAACGAGTCGCTCGGCTCGGTGATCGACGCCGTCGGCGTCGACCGCGCGATCGACATCGTCAGCACGAACGCCCGGCGCTACCTGGGCATCTCGGCGTGACGCGGGCGGACCTCGACAGATGACCGCCGGTCTCATGGCGGCGGCTCCGACTCGGTTCTCGGGCCCGCCCGATTTGGCGCGGATGCGCAAGGACCGCATCGAGCGGGTTCGTGCCGCGATGCAGGAGCAAGGCGTCGACGCCGTGGTGCTGTCGGGCAACACGAACGTCGTCTACGCGACCGGAGCGATCTGGCCCTTCGCCGACGAGAGCCGGACGACGTTCGAACGGCCGGTCGCGGTTGTGGTGGCCGACGACGATGTGCCGCACCTGTTCACGCCTCTTCGCAGCGACGACCGGTTGCGCTCGGGGCTGCCCGCGGACCACGTCCACGGCCCTGCGCTGCTCGACTTCGACGAGGGAGTGGATCTGTTCCTGCCGAAGCTCGCCGACCTGGTGCCGGCCGGCGCCGTGGTCGCCTTCGACGAGTGGACCCACCCGCTGCGGCGTACCGAGATGTTCCTGGGCCCTGCCGGCTCGCCCGTGGACGGCGGCCGGATCATCAGCCGCGCCAAGCTGCGCAAGACCCCCGACGAGCTCGCCTGCATGCGCGAGGCGCTGCGGATCATGGAGGTCGGCATCGCGCAGGTGCAGGAGCGCCTGGCGCCCGGGGTGCGCCAGGTGGACCTGACGGCAACGTTCCTGCAGACGATCTTCGAGGCCGGCGCCGACGCGAACATCCTCGACCCGATCTGGCAGGTGATGCCCAACAGCGTCGCCGAGGGCCCCTGGACGACCACGGGCGACCTCGCCCTGCCGCTGCTGTCGACCACGCGGGAGCTCGTCGAGGGTGACGTCCTGTGGGTCGACCTCGGCATGAGCTACGAGGGTGTCCACACCGACTTCGGCCGGACCTGGATCGTCGGACGAGAGCCCAACGACGTCCAGCGCGCCCAGTTCGAGCGGTGGCGCGCGATCCTCGACGCCACGCTGGCCGTCACCCGCGCCGGCGCGCGCAACAGCGACCTCACCGCCGCAGCCACGGCCGCGAACGGCGGCAGCAAACCGTGGCTGCCGCACTTCTACCTCGGTCACGGCCTGGGCATCGACAGCGCCGAGATGCCGTTCGTCGGCAGCGACATCGGCGAAGACTTCGACGCGTCGTACGTCCTCGAAGCCGGAATGGTGCTCGTGCTCGAGCCCGTGGTGTGGGAGGACGGCCAGTGCGGCTATCGCTCGGAAGAGGTCGTCCTGATCACCGAGGACGGCTGGGAGCCGCTCACCGACTATCCGTACGACCCGTTCTGAGGACCGCGTGACCGACACCGAGACACGACCTGACGCCGCCGGACTGCGCAACGCGCGGCGACAACGCGTCCTGGAGGCGATGGACGCCGCCGGGATCGACATCCTGATCTCCGGCCGGGAGCCCAACGCCCGCTACATCGCCGGCGTGCCGCGGCTGTGGATCAACGGGTCGAGGCCGTTCGGCCCCGGCTGCGTCATCGAGCGTGCGACCGGTTCCATCCACATCGTCAGCACGTGGGACGAGGGGGTGCCGGCGGACATCCCGCACGAGAACCTGCATGGCATCACGTTCAACGGCGCGAACACGCTGGCCTGGCTGACGAAGGTCGAGGGTGCCGCCACGGCGAAGACCGTCGCGACGGACGGGCTGATGCCCTCGACGCTCGGCCTGGTTCGAAAGGCCTTTCCCGCGGCTGAGCTCGTCGACGGCGAGCAGCTGATGCGCACGGTGCGCGCCGTGAAGCTGCCCGACGAGATCGATGCGATCCGGCATGCGGTCCGCATCGCGGAAAGCGCGCTGCTCGCGGCAGAGGGTGCCTTGCGGGCAGGCGTGACCGAGCGACAGCTGACCGGGGTGTTCATGAGCCACATGGCCGAGGCGGGCGTGACGACCCCGAGCACGCAGGACGTCGCCTGGATCACCTCGCGTACGAGGCCGTGGGCGCGCACCAGCCGGGACGCCGCGGTCGGCGCCGACGACCTGGTCGCTCTCGACGGCGGTGTGCTCGCGGACGGGTACGTCGGAGAGGTCGGTTGGACGGCCGCGATCGACGGGGTCGCCAAGGTGGGCGGGCCGCTGCTCGCCAAGTGGGACGAGCTGTGGGAAGGCCTGCTGGCCGCATGCCGGCCGGGCAACCCGGCGTCGGCGCTGCTCGACGCGTACGCCGCAGCCGGGCTGCCCGCGCCGCCGATGCCGATCGGGCGCGGGCTGGGCAACGGCAACGACATGCCGCTGGTGCTCGCCGAGCTGCCCGCCACCGCCAAGGACTTGCGGCTGGAAGCCGGGATGGTGCTGGCGGTGACCGCCTACGTCTGGGCCGACGGCGTCGGTGCGCTCTATGGCAAGGCGCCGGTCGCGCTGACCGATGCCGGGCCAGAGCTGCTGTCGGTGAAACCTCTCCGCGAGCTGAGGAGCTGACCGGTGACCGACGTACCCGCGCCCGAGGACATCATCCGGTACGAGAAGGACCCCGAGACCCGCATCGCGACCATCACCTTCGACCGGCCCGACCATCTCAATGCGCCGACCATCGGTGCTCGCAAGCGCTACGGCGACCTGATCTTCAAAGCCAGCCTCGACGATGACGTCAAGGTGTTGGTCGTCCGCGGCGAGGGCGAGCATCTCGGCACCGGGGCAGACCTCGACGAGCTGATGGCCAAGCGCAAAGGCGGCGTCGCCATGGCCGAGGAGTTCGGCATCAGCGACGAGGACGACGTCACGATGCCGGATCGCCACAACTACCGCAACGGCGCCTCGCTCGTGCACTGGTACGCCGACGCCCGCTCGGGCAACCGCAGTCTCGCCGACTTCAAGAAGATCAGCATTCTCGAGGTCAAGGGCTACTGCTACGGCTGGCACTTCTACCAAGCGGCGGATGCCGATCTGGTGATCTCCTCCGACGACGCACTGTTCGGCCACCCGGCGTTCCGGTACGTCGGTTACGCGCCGCGGATGTGGCAGTGGGCGACCGTGATGGGACTTCGAAAGTTCCAGGAGATGGTCTTCACCGGCCGTCCGTTCACCGCCGCGGAGATGGCGGACTGCAACTTCGTCAACAGCGTGGTGCCACGCGCCGAGCTCGAAACCGAGGTCGCGAAGTACGCCCTTGCGTGCTCCAACACCCGCAACACCGACACGATCTTCATGCAGAAGACGTTCTTCAACATCATGAAGCAGCACCAGGGCGAGTACATGGGCAGCATGATGAGCGCCTGGCTGGAGTCGATGACCGGCGCGCTCCGTGAGGACGTCGAGCGCTCCGAAGCCGGACTCGGGGGCAAGATCGCCGAAGGTGGGGTCAACAAGCTGGTCAAGGACAACGACAGCCGGTTCCCGCCGGAGTGGCGACTGTCCCGGTCGGGTCGCGAGCAGCCTCCCGCCGAATGACGAGTCCTGCACCGCTGGCCGGTCGCCGCGTGGTCGACCTGTCGACCTGGATCGCGGGCGGCTACTGCACCAAGCTGCTCGCCGACGCCGGCGCCGACGTGGTCAAGGTCGAGCCTGCCGGCGGCGACCCGTTGCGGCGGTGGTCGGCCTCCCGCGCGGTGATCGCCCCCGACGCAAACGGGGCCCTGTTCAACTTCCTGCACGCCGGAAAGCGCGAGCATCTCGCCGCCCACGCCGCAGAGGTCGAGGCCCTTCTCGACGCGGCCGACCTCGTCGTGTGGTCGCCCGGCTCCGCACTCACCGCGGATCCTGCGCTCGCACCGGCCGCGATCTCGGCGCGCCACCCCGACGCCCACATTGCGTCGATCACGCCGTTCGGGCTGACCGGACCGTGGACCGGCCGTCCGGCGACCGAGTTCACCCTCCAGGCGTGGTCCGGGGGGATGGTCGGGCTCGGTCGCGGCTACCCCGATCGCGCGCCGGTTCACGTCGGAGGCCAGATCGGGGAGTGGCTAGCCGGCGTCGTCGCAGCCGTCGGAGCCGTCGCCTCGCTGCGTCGTGACGGCACCGGCGAGATCATCGACGTATCCATGCTCGAAGTCCTGGCGTTGTGCCTGACCTACTACCCGGTGACCTACCACGACCAGATGGGCCGTCCGATGCGCAAGCGACGGTTCGTGCCGTCGCCGGGTGTGGCGCAGGCGTCGGACGGCATGGTGGGACTCGGCGTCGGCACCGGTCAGCAGTGGTATGACTTCTGCGCGATGGTCGGTCACCCGGAGTGGATGGATGACCCGAAGCTGTTCCTCGACCGGACGTCGCTGATGCCGACGATCGACGCCTGGATCGCCGAGCAGAAGGTGGATGCGCTGCTCGAGCTGGCATCCGCGTTCCGGATCCCGAATGCGCCGCTGGTCAACGGCGCCAACGCGACCACCTTCGAGCACTTCCGGGCGCGCAACGCGTTCGTGTCCAACCCGGTGGACGGCGCGGTCAATCCCGGCCCGCCGTACCGCATCTCGCCGGCGTCGGACCAGCGGCGCGAGCCCGTTGCGCCGAGCCCGACCGATGCCGACCACAGCCTGCCGTTGCGCGGTCTGCGCGTGCTGGAGATGACCGCGTTCTGGGCCGGGCCGCTCGTCGGCAGCATCCTCGGCATGCTCGGCGCCGAAGTGATCCACCTCGAGTCCACCGCACGTCCCGACGGCGCGCGGCTGATCGGCGGGATCCCCCAGACCACCGATCAGTTCTGGGAGCGCGGCCCGATCTTCGCGGCACTGAACACGAACAAGTCGAGCCTCACCATCGACCTGGGCACGCCACGGGGGGTCGAGGTGCTCGAACAGCTGGTCGCAACCTGCGACGTGGTGGTCGAGAACTTCACCCCGCGAGTGCTCGACCAGCTCGGCCTGGACTACGAGACGTTGCGCCGGAAGCGGCCGGACCTGGTGATGGTTCGCATGCCCGGTTTCGGTCTCGACGGGCCGTGGCGCGACGGTGGCGCGTTCGCCTTCGTGATCGAGGACGCCTCCGGCCTGACCTGGCTGACCGGGTATGAGGACAAGCTGCCGATCGAGCCCTACTGCGTCGGGGACCCGAACGCCGGGCTGCACGCGGTCCTCGCGTTGCTGCTGGCGCTCGAGCACCGCGATCACACGGGCGAGGGTTGCCTGGTCGAAGCCGCGATGGTCGATGCGGCGCTGAGCGTCGCGGCGGAGCAGGTCATCGAGTACTCCGCCTACGGCAACCTCCTCCAACGCGACGGCAACCGCGGTCCGATGGCCGCGCCGCAGAACGTCTACCAGGCCGCCGGCCCTGACGAGGAGGGCAGGGACGACTCATGGGTCGCGATTGCGGTGGCCACCGACGAGCAGTGGTTGGCGCTGCGGGCCGCGATCGGTGAACCCGAGTGGGCATCGGGCTCCGCGCTCGCGACCGCGGCGGGACGTCGCGGCGCGCAGGACGAGCTCGACGGCCATCTCGCCGCCTGGTGTCGCAGTCGTACGGCGGATGAGGTCGTGGATCTGCTCTGGCCGGCCGGCGTACCCGTTGCCAAGGTGATGCAGCCGCATCAACAGCCGGATCTCCCACCGGTGGCGGCCCGGGGCTTCTTCGAGACGTTGGAGCATCCCGTGGTCGGGGCTTGCCGCTACAGCACGCTGCCGATGCGGCTGTCCAACGGACCCGCGGCGATGCAGCGACGGGCCGCTCCGCTGTTGGGGGAGCACAACGACGCGCTGCTCACCGAGCTCGGGCTCAGTCGCAGCGAGATCGACGAGCTGGCCGCTGCCGGGATCATCGGCAACTCGGTTGCTGCGGTGGGGGGTCACTGATGGCGCGCGCGAACGGTTCTCGCGGCGGTGGGTTCGAGCCGGCCCCCTTCGACGTCGTCGAGGCATCGCGTCGGGTGTGGGAACGGCACTGGGACGCCGAGTCGGCGTCCGGGATGGCGGTGTTCACCGCGATCCTGCGCTCCTACCAGCTGCTGGCGGACGAGGTGGAGCGAGTGATGCGCAGCCACGAGCTGACCTTCGCGCGGTACGAGGTGCTCACCTGGCTCATGACCGATCCGGAGTCCTCGCTGACCTTGAGCTGGATCAGCAAGACGCTGCGGATCCCGCCGGCGACGGTCACGAACATCATCGACCGCCTCGAGCAGGACAAGCTGGTACGCCGAGTGGCACACCCGTCGGACGCGCGCACGACGCTCGCCGTGATCACCCAACGCGGCCGCCGGGTGGCGAGTGCGGCGACCGAAGACCTCAATGACAACGTGTACGCGCGCATCGGCCTCGACGAGTCGCAGCGGCGCGAGCTCACCGACCTGCTGGCGACGTTGCGGGCCAGTGGCAACGAGTTCGACGTCGAGCGCTCGGCGGAGGTGGTCGAAGAGGTCGGGACGCGGCAGGCGCGCAAGCCGGTCGGCGGCCGGTCGAAGCGTGAGCACGACGTGGCATAGGAGCGAAGGCATGGCGGAGAAGAAGACGAAGGCATCGCGGGTGCCGTATGCGATGGAGGTGCCCGACCGGATCCGCAAGGAGCGCTACTACGACCGTGAGTTCTTCGAGCTCGAGGCCGAGCAGCTGTGGCCGCGGGTGTGGCAGATGGCCTGCCGGCTCGAGGAGATCCCGAACCCCCGTGACTTCGCCACCTACGAGATCCTCGACCAGTCGGTGATCGTCGTCCGTCAAGACGACATGAGCGTGCGTGCCTTCCACAACGCGTGCCGCCACCGTGGTGTGCGTCTGGTCGAAGGCCACGGCACCAGCACGAGCGGCTTCACCTGCCCGTTCCACGGCTGGTGCTATGCGTCAGACGGCGCCAACACGTTCATCTCGCGGGCGGGCACGTTCTCCGAGGCCAACCTCGACCCGGCGCAGGTCGGCCTTCAGCAGGTGCGTTGCGAGACGTGGGGAGGGTGTGCCTGGATCAACCTCGACCCGAAGGCACCGGACCTACGGGCGAGCATCGAGCCATTCGCGACGTACATGGACGCCTGGCAGCTCGACAACATGCACCCGGAGTGGTGGTACTCCTTCCGGCTGCCGGTGAACTGGAAGCTCGCGCAAGAGGCGTTCATGGAGCAGTACCACGTGCTCGAAACGCATCCGCAGCTACGGCTGCCGGGCCGCTACCCCGCCAAGAACAAGCCGTTCGACCAGCAGGCCTTCCTCGACGCCGAGCTCACCTACCTGCAGGTGATGAGCGAGGGCATGGCGGGGATGGTCCACGCGAACGACGTCAAGGTCGCGGCGCGCATCATGCCGAAGACCACCCTGCCCGCCGACCCGGTCCAGGCGCGGGTCGCCTGGGAGCGCACCCTCAACGACGCGGTGGTCAAGTGGCATCGCAGCAAGAAGCATCTGATCCCGGATCTCAACCAGATCGAGGACGACGGCCTCACCGAGCCGATGGTCTACTGCTTCCCGCACTTCTTCATCCTGCCGATGTACAGCAGCGCATCGCAGTACCGGTTCCGGCCGATCGGACCGGAGGAGACGCTGATGGAGATCTGGTCGTTGACCAGGTTCCCGGACGGTGCGCCCTTGCCGAAGCTGCCGGTCCCGGAGCCGATGGCGCACGACGACCCGCGGGTGCCCCCCATCCCGACCCAGGACTTCTCGAACCTGCCGAAGCAGCAGCTCGGGCTGCACTCGCGCTCCTTCGAGTTCATGCGGATCTCGGCGCAGATCGAAGGGCACCTGTCGAACTTCCATCGCACGATCGACGGTTATCTCGAAGGCCTGCCCAGCAAGAAGCTGCTCAAGGCCCACCGGCAGCTCAACATCAACCCCCTCGAGCGGCCGATCGTCGACCTCGGTCTCTAATATCATTCGTGCCAGACCTCTGGCGCCAATCTATGAGCGAGGTGACGTTGTGACGATCTCCGCCGAAGCCCCGCCGTACTACGACCCGTACGACATCGAGCTGGCGAACGACCCGTACCCGATGTGGCGGCGGCTGCGGGACGAGTCGCCGGTCTACTACAACGACAAGTACGACTTCTACGCGCTGAGCCGCCACGCCGACATCTCGACATGGCTGCCCGAGTGGGAGACCTTCTCCTCGGCGCGCGGCGTGATCATCGAGCTCATCAAGGCAAACCTCGAGCTGCCGTCCGGCACGCTGATCATGGAGGACCCGCCGGTCCACGACATCCATCGCAACCTGCTGGTGCGGGTGTTCACGCCGCGCCGGATCGCCGCCATCGAGCCACAGGTGCGCGCCTACTGCGCCCAACACCTCGACCCGCTGATCGGTGAGGAGCGCTTCGACCTGATCGCGGAACTCGGCGCGCAGATGCCGGGCAAGGTGATCGGCATGCTGCTCGGCATTCCCGAGCAGGACCAGGCCGCCGTCCGCGCGCACGTCGACAACAACCTGCGCACCGAGGCGGGCGAGCAGATGGTGGTCAACGACGCGTCGTTCGCCGAAGGCGACATCTTCGCCGACTACATCGACTGGCGGATGAAGAACCCGTCGAACGACCTGATGACCGACCTGCTCAACGCGGAGTTCGACGACGAGCACGGCGTACGCCGCAAGCTGACCCGCCAGGAGGTGCTCACCTACGTCGCCGTCGTCGCCGGCGCGGGCAACGAGACAACCACCCGACTGATCGGCTGGATGGGCTCGCTGCTCGCCCAGCATCCGGACCAGCGGGCGGCGGTCGTCGCGGACCGGTCGCTGATCCCCAACGTCGTCGAGGAGACGGTTCGCTACCAACCGCCCGGTCCGCACGTCGCCCGTTACGTGGCGAGGGACGTCGAGATCCACGGCGTCACGGTCCGCGAGGGCAGCGCCATGCTGTTCCTGCTCGGCTCGGGCAATCGCGACGACCGGGTCTACCCGAACGGCGACACCTACGACATCCACCGGCCGCTGAGCCAACACCTCGGCTTCGGCTACTCGGTGCACTACTGCATGGGAGCCGCGCTCGCCCGGCTCGAGGGCCGGGTCGCCCTCGAAGAGATCCTCGAACGCTTCCCGACGTGGGAGGTCGACTGGGACGGCGCGAGGCTTGGCTCGACCTCGACCGTTCGCGGCTGGGAGACGCTACCGATCGTCGTCGGCTGAGCCGGGTCGCCGTCCGTCGCGGACCGCGTCGGAGAGCAGCCCGATCAGCCAGCCGACGCTGTCGGCGGCCTGCTGCGGGTCCAGGCCCCAGTCGTCGAGCAGCCGCCGGTAGGTCGGCATGCCCCACAGCACGTCGATCAGCGCGGCGAGACGTCGCAGCTCGGCGTCCGACGCGTCGGGCGCGGCCGCACGTACGGTGTCGAGCAGGGCGTTGGTACGGCGTTCGTCCAGCTCTGCGAGGACGCCTTCGGGGCGGCGGGGAGCCTCGCGCGCGAACGAGCCGAGGTAGCTGAAGAGCCGGCTGACGTGGCTCGGCAGGTCATCGAGGCGCATCCCCTCGATGTCCACCCCCGACTCCTCGACCAGCCGCTGCAGGACCGCCGCACGCAGCTCGCGCTCGGTGGCGAAGTGGCGGTGGACGGTCCGCTCGTGAACCCCCGCGCGCGACGCGACGGCGCGGACCGTGACGCCGCGCCAGTCCCAGGACGACAGCTCGTGGACCAGCGACGCTCCGGCGTCGACGATCCGGGCGCGCGTCTTCGCGGAGCGCTCCCGGCGCACCGGGCTGTCGTAGCGCCGCGTCGCCCGGTCGCCTTCCTGCGTCACGGCGGTGATCGTAGGAGCAGACTGTGCCCATGGCATCCGCCGTTGTGCCGCCGGAGACGGCGCAGCAGCTGGCGACCGACCTGCTGCGCTCGGTCGGTCAGCGGGTGACCAAGCCTCGGGTCGCGGTGTTGTCCTGTGTCCTGGCTGCCAGGGAAGAGCACCTGTCCGCGGAGCTGCTGCTGGAACGGGTGACCGCGGCCGACGCGTCGGTGCATCGCGCGACCGTCTATCGCACCCTTGACGGGCTCGCGGCCGCCGGCGTGCTGCAACACGTCCACCTCGATCGCGGGCTGACCGCCTACCACCTCGCCGAGTCGGTGGGGGAGCATCGCAGTCCACCGCACCTGCACGGGCAGTGCGCCCGCTGCGGCCGGATCGTCGACTTCCCTGCAGACGTGATGGAGCAGGCCGTCGATCGGGTCGAGCGCGCCACCGGGTTCGCGCTGGACCCGGCGCACGTGGCGCTTTCCGGGCTGTGCCGACAGTGCAAGGGGCGGCCCGGCAGCCACTGACGCTAGTTGCGATATGGTCGCAACTATGGTCCGGATCGACCGCGTGAGGAACGCGCTGACGCGCGAGGAGTGGCTGCGGGTCGGGCTGATGGGAGCCGCTGTTGTAGCGCTCTACGTGGTGGGCTTCGCCCTCCTGCTGTCGGCGGTCGGCCACCACTACGTCCTGTCGAGGTCGGGTGCGAAGGTCAAGATCTTCGGGGTCGGCACCGGCGTACTCGCCCTCACCCTCGGGATGCGCCACGCCTTCGACGCCGACCACATCGCGGCGATCGACAACACGACGCGCAAGCTGATGGGGGAGGGCCAGCGGCCCACCAGCGTCGGCTTCTTCTTCTCACTCGGTCACTCGTCCGTCGTGTTCGTGCTCGCGGTGCTGCTCAACTTCGGCATCCGTTCCCTCGACCGCGCGGTGTCGGACGACGGATCGGGTCTGCACCACGTCACCGGCATCATCGGTACGTCGGTGTCGGGCACCTTCCTGTACCTCATCGCGGCGCTCAACGTCGTGATCCTGGTCTCGATCGTGCGCATCTTCCGGGAGATGCGCGGCGGCGCCTTCGACGAGGCCGAGCTCGAACGCCGGCTCGCCCAGCGGGGGCTCATGAACCGGTTGCTCGGCGGCTTCGCCGAGCGGGTCGACCGCCCCTGGAAGATGTACCCGCTCGGGGTGCTGTTCGGGCTCGGATTCGACACCGCCACCGAGGTCTCGCTGCTGGTGCTGTCCGGCTCGGCCGTGGCCAGCGGATTGCCGTTCTGGGCGATCCTGTCGCTGCCGATCCTCTTCGCCGCCGGGATGAGCACCTTCGACACCCTCGACGGGTGCTTCATGAACTTCGCGTACGGGTGGGCCTTCGCGACACCGATCCGGAAGGTCTTCTACAACATCACGATCACCGGGCTGTCGGTCATGGCCGCCTTCGTGATCGGCACCATCGAGATCCTCGGCCTGGTCCAGTCGGAGTTCTCCTTCGATGACCCGTTCATGCGGTTCATGTCGAACTTCAACATCAACACCGCCGGCTTCGTCGTGGTGGGGCTGTTCGTCGCGGTGTGGGCGATCGCCCTCGCGGTGTGGCACTTCGGCGACGTCGAAGGGCGCTGGGGGTCGTCACCCGAACCGGCGTCCTACCGTTAGTCCCTGAGACGGGGACGTGGCGCGGCGCGCCGCGGGGAGGGCTGGTGGCTGTGGCGGCTGGATCGCGCGTGGCTGCGATTGCCCTGGCAGCGGCGGCGGCTGTGCTCGCCGTACCTTCGGCCGCCTCGGCTGACGACCCGACGCTCACCCTCACCCCGGTCACCTCGGGAACGGACATCTACGGAGGCGTCGGTACGCCGATGCGTGACGCGGCGCCGTACACGGTCACCGGGGGCAGCGGGCACGTCACGTGGGCCTACCAGGGGCTGCCGGACGGACTGGCTGCCTCGCAGACCACCGGGGTCGTGACCGGTACGCCGACGCTGTCGGGCAGCTACCCGCTCACCATCAGCGTGACCGACGGCGACGGCCAGACCCAGTCGGCCGACGCGACCCTTCTGGTCGACCCGATCGGCCTGTCGACGGCATCCGGCCAGCCGGCCTACCTCGTGGCGATCGCCAAGGACCCGGTGAGCGCCCAGGCGGTGATCGCCTCAGGTGACAGCGAGGACCTGACCTGGAGCGCCAGCGGCTTGCCGCCCGGGCTGTCGATCGACAAGGACAGCGGCGTCGTCAGTGGCACTCCGACGCAGGTCGGCGCGTTCACCACCCGCTTCAAGGCAGTCAACACGGTCGGCAACACCGCCTATCTGTCGGTGCTGTTCGAAGTCGTCGTCGGCTACACCTGCGACTACCACGAGACCGGTGCGGTCGGCCAGGCGCTGTCGATCAACTGCGGCGTGTTCTGGTCACCCAAGCCCAACGCCGGTGGCAGGTGGCTGCGCCTGCCGGGGCGGCTGAGCTACTCCGCCAAGGGTCTGCCCAGTGGGCTACGGATCGACCCGGCCACCGGCGTGATCACCGGATCGCCGCGCAAGGCCGGGACCGCCACGGCGACGGTGTCGGTGAAGGTGCGACCCGACGGCGTCCTGGTCACCCGCGCGACCACGTGGCGCAGCTCCGTTCGCTGCGCCATCAGGTGACGACTCGACCTTCAGGCGCGGCTCGCCGTGGGCCCGGCTGACGGGCCTCTGCCGCTCCGCAGGGCTAAATCCGGGAGCGTGACGGTCGCGGAATGAGACAATCGGGTGTGCCCGAGTCTCCTACGCTTCGCCCGGATGCGACGGAAGCGCTGACTGCCCTGCTGCAATCGCGCATCCTGGTGCTGGACGGTGCGATGGGCACGATGATCCAGCGGTACACCTTCAGCGAGGCGGAGTACCGCGGCGCGCGCTTCGCCGACTGGGGCAGTGACGTCAAGGGCAACAACGACCTGTTGACCCTCACCCAGCCGGACGCGATCGGTGCGATCCATCGCGCCTATCTCGACGCGGGCGCCGACATCATCGAGACGAACACGTTCAGCGCGCAGCGGATCTCGCTGGCCGACTACTCGATGGAGTCGCTCGCCTACGAGCTCAACTTAGAGGCCGCCCGGCTGGCCCGCGCCCAGTGCGACGCGGTGACCGCGGCCGACCCGACCCGTCCGCGGTTCGTTGCCGGCGGCATCGGTCCGACGAACCGGACCGCGTCGATCTCACCGGACGTCAACGACCCGGGGGCGCGCAACGTCAGCTACGTCGAGCTCGTCGAGGCCTACCTGGAGGCAGCCAACGGGCTGGTCGACGGCGGCGCGGACCTGCTGGCGATCGAGACCATCTTCGACACGCTCAACGCGAAGGCGGCGATCTTCGCGGTCGAGACGCTGTTCGAGCAGCGGGGCCGGCGCTGGCCGGTGATGATCTCCGGCACGATCACCGACGCCTCGGGTCGCACGCTGTCGGGGCAGGTGACCGAAGCGTTCTGGCACTCGGTCCGTCACGCCAAGCCGCTGCTCGTCGGGCTGAACTGCGCGCTCGGCGCGCAGGAGATGCGGCCCTACATCGCCGAGATCTCGCGGATCGCCGACACGTTCGTGTCCTGCTACCCGAACGCCGGTCTGCCGAACGCGTTCGGCGAGTACGACGAGGCCCCTGACCAGACCGCCGCGATCGTGCGGGAGTTCGCCGAGAGCGGGATGATCAACCTGCTCGGCGGATGTTGCGGGACGACGCCGGACCACGTGGCGGCCATCGCGCGAGCGATCGACGGCGTCGCGCCGCGCGTCGTACCGGCGGTCGAGCCCGCCTGTCGGCTGTCCGGTCTGGAGCCGCTGACCATCACCGACGAGTCGCTGTTCGTCAACGTCGGTGAGCGCACCAACATCACCGGCTCGGCGAAGTTCCGCAACCTGATCCGGGACGGCGACTACGCCGCTGCGCTCTCCGTCGCGCGCCAGCAGGTCGAGAACGGCGCGCAGGTGATCGACGTCAACATGGACGAAGGCATGATCGACGGCCTCGCCGCGATGGACCGCTTCCTGAAGCTCATCGCCAGTGAGCCGGACATCAGCCGGGTCCCGATCATGATCGACTCGTCGAAGTTCGAGGTGATCGAAGCCGGTCTGCGTTGCGTGCAGGGCAAGCCGATCGTGAACTCGATCTCCATGAAGGAGGGCGAGGAGAAGTTCCGCGCGCAGGCGCGGCTGTGTCGCAAGTACGGCGCGGCTGTGGTCGTCATGGCCTTCGACGAAGCCGGCCAGGCCGACAACCTCGAGCGTCGGAAGTCGATCTGCGAGCGGGCGTACCGGATCCTGGTGGACGAGGTCGGGTTCCCGGCCGAGGACATCATCTTCGACCCGAACATCTTCGCGATCGCCACGGGCATCGAGGAGCACGCGAACTACGGCGTGGACTTCATCGAGGGCACCCGCTGGGTGAAGCAGAACCTGCCCGGTGCGCTCGTCTCCGGCGGCGTCTCCAACGTGTCGTTCTCCTTCCGCGGCAACAACGCCGTGCGCGAGGCGATCCACGCGGTGTTCCTGTTCCACGCGATCGCCGCCGGCATGGACATGGGCATCGTCAACGCCGGCGCGCTGGCGGTCTACGACCAGGTCGACGAGCGGCTGCGCGAGCGAATCGAGGACGTCGTCCTCAACCGGCGCGCCGACGCGACCGAGCGGCTGCTGGAGATCGCGGGCGACTACGCCGGCGACGGCGCGCGGGCCGAGGCCGCGAGCGACGAATGGCGCCGGTTGCCGGTGGCCGAGCGGATCACGTACGCGCTGGTCAAGGGCATCGACGAGCATGCGGAGACCGACACGGAGGAGCTGCGCAAGCTCATCGAGCAGCGCGGTGGGCAGCCGATCGAGGTCATCGAAGGCCCACTCATGGACGGCATGAACGTCGTCGGCGACCTGTTC
>DASZRO010000066.1 GCA_035550055.1 Mycobacteriales bacterium
ACCGCAGCAGCCCCTCCGGCGAGCGCCATTGCCTTGACGAAGGTGCGTCGCTGCAAGCGCCTCATGGCTTGACCCTTTCGACGACCTGATTCTCTATCCTCCGGTCCGGAATGAGCCAGATCGCGGCGACCACCACGTACAGCGCCACCGAGACCCACCGCGACAGGTAGGCGAGCGGGATCGCCAACACGTACAAGACCGGCGAGATCTTGCCCTTGCCGTCGCGCCCGACGGCCGCGGCCACCGCCGACCCCTCACCCTGCTCGTGGATGATCGCCGTCTGCAGCAGGTAGTAGGCGATCGCGGCGCCCAGGCACACCACCCCGTACGCCGCGGTCGGCGTGGGGCGGAAGTGGTTCTCGCCCATCCAGCCGGTCGCGAACGGGAACAGCGACAGCCAGAACAGCAAATGCAGGTTCGCCCAGAGGATCACGCCGTTGATGCGGTGCGTCGCCTGGAGCATGTGGTGATGGTTGTTCCAGTAGATGCCGACGAACACGAAGCTCAACAGGTAGGTGAGCAGCACCGGCACCACCGGCCGCAAGGCGTGCACGCCACTGCCGTGGGGTACGTGAAGATCAAGAACCATGATCGTGATGAGAATCGCGATGACGCCGTCGCTGAAGGCTTCGAGCCGACCCTTGGGCATGAGTGGCACGGTAATGATCGCGATTGGCCACAACAGAGGTACCCGCGCATGAAGTGGTCTACGTTGGAATCCCGAAGCGACCGAACGAGCACAGAAAGGCAGCGGAAGTGACAGAAGCATCGCAGGCACCAGACGTCACAGCGGTCTCGCATGATGTCGTCTCGATCACCTTGCCTGCGTCCAGCGCCTACCTGTCGGTTCTGCGCACCGCGACGGCAGGACTCGCCGCCCGCCTCGACTTCACGATCGACGAGATCGAGGACATGCGCATCGCGGTGGACGAGGCCTCGGCGATGCTGCTTCCGCAGGCGCTGCCCGGCGCCGACATCACGTGTGAGTTCACCCTCGATCGCACCGCCATGACGGTCTCGGTGAGCGTGTTGACGATCGACGGTGCCGAGCCGCCGCGCGACACCTTCGCGTGGACGGTGCTCGCAGCCTTGGCCGGCGAGGTGACGAGCGATACAGACGCCGACAAGCGGGTAACGATCACTCTGTGCAAGCACCGGAGCAGGTCCGAGGCATGACGACCGAACCCGTCGCGCCTGAGCAGCGAGGCGGCGAGGTCGACGACCTTCAGGTTGTCGAGGCGGAGTTGTCACTGCCTGCCGAGCCAGCCGCGACCGAGTCGTCGGACAGCCGCCCGGACCGGGCACGCGCCCGAGAGCTGTTCAACGCCCTCAACACGCTGCCCGACGACGACCCGGCCCGCCGCGCGATGCGCGACGAGCTGGTCGAGATGCACCTGCCGCTGGTCGAGTACCTCGCCCGCAGGTTCCGCAACCGCGGCGAGCCGTACGACGACCTGGTGCAGGTCGCGACCATCGGCCTGATCAAGTCCATCGACCGCTTCGACACCGAACGTGGCGTGGAGTTCTCGACATACGCGACCCCGACGATCGTCGGCGAGGTCAAGCGTCACTTCCGCGACAAGGGCTGGGCGATCCGGGTGCCCCGCCGGCTCCAGGAGATGAAGCTCGCGCTGACCAAGGCCACGAGCGAGCTCTCGCAGCGAAACGGCCGCGCGCCGACTGTGGCCGAGCTCGCCACCCATCTCGGGATCTCCGAGGACGACGTCCTGGAAGGCCTGGAGTCGAGCAACGCCTACTCCGCTATCTCTTTGGACGCCCCCGATCTGGACGACGAGACGACAGCGATGTCGGACACGCTCGGCGTCATGGATCAGGCGCTCGAGGGTGTGGAGTACCGCGAGTCGCTCAAGCCCATGCTCGAGCAGCTCCCGCCACGCGAGAAGCGCATCCTGCTGCTGCGCTTCTTCGCCAACATGACACAGTCGCAGATCGCCGCCGAGCTCGGCATCTCGCAGATGCACGTGTCACGACTGATCACCCGCACCCTCGCGCAGCTGCGGGAAGGCCTGCTCGCCGAGGACTGAGCGCGAACCGATCCGCGAACCGACCGAGATCTAGATGCCACCCAGCGCGTCGCGGCTCGGCTGGAGCGAGACGGTGACGAGCGTCGCCAGACCGACGATGACCAGCGGCACCATCATCGCCGGCAACGTGGCGATCTGGCCCATGCCGATGATGATCGAGAAGAACTGCACGATGTAGGTCGGCGCCTGGGCCCATCGCCGCATCCGCAGCAGCCCGGCGGCCGCAACGAAGATGCCTGCCGCGAGCACGATCACCGTCACCCCGAGCAGGACGGCGGTCCCCTTGTCGTGGGGATGGCCGAAGATCGCGCGGAGCAGCTCGACGATGCCGTAACCGAGGAAGGCCAGGCCCTGAAGCGACACCAGCACCGCCGCGGCAGTCAGTGACCGAGGACGTTCCATATCGCCCGCGAGGGTAGTCCGGCACCTGACGCCGACCCGATATCCTCCGACGATGCGTGCGCTGCTCGTGGTCAACCCGAAAGCCACGGCAACGTCGTTCCGGGAGCGCGACGTGCTGATCCGCGCACTCGGCAGCGATCTCAAGGTCGATCTCGCCGAGACCACTCACCGGGGCCACGCCATCTCCTACGGCGCACAGGCTGTCGAGCAGGGCCATGACCTGGTGGTCGTGCTGGGCGGCGACGGCACGATCAACGAGGTCGTCAACGGTCTGCTCGGCAGCGGCGAGCACGCCGCAGCCGCCGAGGATGTGCCAGCTCTCGCCGTGGTCCCCGGCGGCAGCACGAACGTCTTCAGCCGGGCGTTGGGGATCTCCCGCGACCCGGTCGAGGCGACCAGCGAGCTGCTCGAGTCGCTGCGCGCCGGGCGCAGTCAGTCGATCTCGCTCGGCCGGGTGAACGAGCGATGGTTCACCTTCACCGCGGGCCTCGGGCTGGACGCCGACGCCGTACGCCGGGTCGAGCACGCCCGCGCCAAGGGCAAGGCGTCGACGCCGAGCCGCTACACCCGCTGCGCGCTGCGCGCGTTCTTCGCCGCCGACCGCCGCCAGCCCTCCCTCACCCTCGACGTCCCCGGCGAGGACCCGGTCGAGGGCCTCTATCTCGGGATCACGTCCAACACCTCGCCGTGGACCTACTTCCGCTCGCATCCCATCGTGCTCACCCCCGACACCTCCTTCGAGGGCGGGCTCGACCTGATCGCGCTCGACAAGATGGGGCTGGTCGGCACGCTGTGGGCGGCCGGCGGGATGCTCACGGCCGGCGGCATCCGCGGCCGCCACCGCCGGGTGTGGCGGGATCTGACGGACTTCGTGCTGCGAGCGGACGCGCCGATGCACTTGCAGGTCGACGGGGACTACCTCGGGATGTGCGAACGAGCGCACATCACCTCGGTCCGCGACGCGATTCGCGTGGTCGCCTGACCCTCGGATCGGCGGCTCGGTCGGCCCCTGTGATCTATGCCACAGCCGTTCCGAGCCGGATTCGGCCAAGGTCGCTTGCTCGCGACTGAGCGAGCGCATAGCGTTCGGATCAGGCCTCTGGACACCCCGGAGGCAGCGCAATAGCGTGCCGGAAGCTTGGTTGTTCTTCTCACCAGGCCAGGCCTCCGGCCCACTTCGTGAATCCGTTCACAAAGTGGTCTCGGACCGAGGTGCACGATAGCCGCGGAACGGGCAAGACGAAGGACGTCGGCCAACCCAGGTCGACGCCCCCGACGGAGGGACAAGACGCATGGACTGGCGACACCGAGCCGCCTGCCGTGACGAAGATCCGGAACTGTTCTTTCCCATCGGCACGACCGGGCCGAGCCTGCTGCAGGTCGACCAGGCCAAGGCCGTGTGCCGTCGCTGTGAGGCAGTCGACGAGTGCCTGACGTGGGCGATCGAGAGTGACCAGGACGCCGGGGTGTGGGGCGGCCTGTCCGAGGACGAGCGACGCGCCGTACGACGTCGCCGCGTCCGCACCGCGCTGCGCACGGCGTAGCGACCTCGCTGCCCGAGGTCGCCGGCCCAGGGCTGGCACGCCTCGGCGCGGCCTACCCTGATGGCGTGACCGAGGACTACGTGCGACCGCCGACCGTCGCGCTGCCGCCTCCCGACCACCGCATGGCGGTGTGGCGGTTCCGCATCGTCGTGGGGGCGTTGCTCGCGCTGCTGATCGTGATCATCGTGCTCGTGGCACGCTCGATCGTGCACCAGGGTGACGGCACGGGGACGGTCGGGATGGGCCACAACCGGCCGCTGTCATCGGCCGGACGGGTCATCTCCTCGCGCTGATCTCCACGGCCGCCACAGTGCCGCCGCTCGGCCGGGCCTGCAGGGTGAGCCTGCCGCCGAGCTCGCTCTCCACCAACGTCCGGGCGATGGCCAGGCCGAGGCGGTCGGAGGCGTCGATCGAGAAGTCCGCGGGCAGTCCCCGACCCGAGTCGAGCACCTCGACCCGCAACCCTGCACCGTCGGTCGCCACGACCACGCGCACCGACCCGGGGACATCCTCGCCGTAGGCGTGCTCCACGGCGTTCTGCACCAGCTCGGACAGCACCATGGCCAGCGGGGTGGCGACCTCAGCCGACAGCACTCCGAAGGATCCTTCACGCGTCACCTCGACGTGGGAGCCCGCCACCTCGGCGACCATCGCCAGCACCTGGTCGGCCACGTCGTCGAAGAGCATCGCCTCGTCGAGGCCGCCGGACAGGGTCTCGTGGACGACGGCGATCGAGGACACCCGCCGCACCGACTCCTCCAGCGCGGTTCGCGCCTCCGGCGCGGCGAGGCGGCGCGCCTGGAGCCGCAACAGCGCCGCGACGGTCTGCAGGTTGTTCTTCACCCGGTGGTGGATCTCGCGGATCGTCGCGTCCTTGCCGATCAGCGCCCGCTCTCGTCGCCGCAGCTCGGTGACGTCGTGGACGAGCACGAGCGCGCCGATGTGCTCGCCGCCCGGGCGAAGCGGCAACGCCCGGAGCTGGACGACCGTGTCCGCGGACTCGATGTCGGTGCCCGCCGGCGCGTGCCCGCCGGTCACGCTGGCGATCGTCTGGGCGTGCTCGGGATCAGCGAGGGGCAACGTGACTTCGGTCAACGACTGGCCGGCCAGGTCACCGAGATGCCCGAGCCGGCGGTAGGCGGACAGCGCGTTCGGGCTGGCAAAGACCACACCGCCGGCTGCGTCGAGCTGGATCAGCCCGTCGCCGACCCGCGGCCCACTCCACTCCGCCCCGGTCTCGCCGGGGTAGGGCCACCGGCCTTCGGCGAGCATCTGCGCGAGGTCGTTGGAGATCCGCAGGTAGGCGATCTCGAGCTGGCTCGGCGTACGAGTGACGGCGAGGTTGGTGTCTCGCGCGACGATCGACACCACCCGCCCCCCGACGCGCACCGGAAGTGCCTCCTGCCGGACGGCGCCGAGCCGCGTCCACACCGGATCGCCCTCCCGGCAGATCCGGCCATCCCGCAGCGCCTCGACGAGCTGCGGCCGCTCGGCCGCGGTGAGGACCCGGCCGACCAGGTCGTCCTGATAGGCCGTCGGACCGGTCGTGGGACGCATCTGTGCCACCACGACGAACTGCTCCCCAGCGGCATCCGGCACGAGCAGCAGCAGGTCGGCGAAGGACAAGTCGGCCAGCAGCTGCCAGTCGCCGACCAGCCGGTGCAGGGTCTCGGTGACGCCGCCCGCCTGCGGATCGGCCGCATCAGTGAAACCACGAGCCGTAAGCAGCTCGTCCATCGTCGGCACGCGACGAGCGTATGACCGCGCCTCGCTCCGCGACGGGCTAGGCGACGAGGCCGACGCGGCGGAGCTCGACGGTGAGGTCGTGCGGGTTCGTCGATGCGGTCATCGCGGCGTCGAGGGTGATGACGCCGTCGCGAATCAGCGCCACCAGGTGCTGGTCGAAGGTCTGCATGCCGTAGTAGGAGCCGTCGGCGATCAGCCCGAGGATGGCCGAAGACTTGTCGGCGTCCATGATCGCGTCGGCGACCCGGCCGGTATTGATGCAGATCTCCATCGCGACACAACGGCCTTCGCCGTCGGCCCGGGGTACGAGGCGCTGGCAGATGATGCCGCGCAGAGCGCTCGCGAGGGAGATCCGGACCTGCTTCTGCTCGTGCGGCGGGAAGAAGTCCACGACGCGGGTGATCGTCTCCTGCGCGTCGGTCGTGTGCAGCGTCGACATGACGAAGTGACCGGTCTCAGCGGCGGCGAGCGCGGCGCGGACCGTCTCCTGGTCACGCATCTCACCGACCAGGATCACGTCGGGGTCCTGGCGCAGCGCGGCGCGGAGGGCGACGTGGAAGTCGTCGGTGTCGACCCGGACCTCGCGCTGGTTGATCATCGCGAGCTTGTCGAAGTGGACGATCTCGATCGGGTCCTCGATCGTGACCACGTGCACCTCGCGGTTGAGGTTGATGTGGTCGATCATCCCGGCCAGCGTCGTCGTCTTGCCCGAGCCGGTGGGCCCGGTGACGAGGACCAGACCGCGCGGTTCCAGAGCGAGCGTCTCGAGCACGGCCGGCAGGCCGAGGTCCCGCAACGGAATGGCGCCGACCGACACGCGTCGGAACACCAGCCCGGCTGATCCGCGCGACCGAAAGGCGTTGACCCGGAACCGGCCGACGTCAGCCAGCGAGTAGGCGAAGTCGGCTTCGTTGGTGCGGTCGAACTCGTCGATCAGATCCTCACGCAGCACCTCGCGCACCATCTGCTCGGTGTCGGGCGGCGTCAGGTCGCGCGTCTCGAGCTTGCGAAGTCGGCCGTCGATGCGCACCCGGGGCGGCGAGCCCACCTTGCAGTGCAGGTCGGAACCTCCGCAGTCGACGAGCGCGCGGAGGAACGGCTCGATCATCAAGCCCGCCACGTCAACTCCTTCGGCGTGATTCCCGATCGACTTGACCGCACAGACCCATCCCTGGGAACGAGCGGAACCTGCTGGCTGGGCACGGCGTCAGGCGATCACGGCGATCAGGTCGCCCTCCTGGACGACCTGGCCTTCGCTGACGAGCAGCTGCTCGACCTTGCCGCCGCCTTCGGCGAGCACCGGGATCTCCATCTTCATCGACTCGAGGATGACCAGCGTGTCGCCGTCCTCGACCTGATCCCCAGCGGCGACGAGCACCTTCCACACGTTCGCCACCATCTCCGCCCGCACCTCTGCCACGCCTGCTCCGATCTAGTGAGACTCACGCGTGAGGGTAGATCACGGCCGGCCGTCGAGCTCCCGCTGCAGCCGCTCCGCTGCGGCCTTCCAGTGCGAGGCCTCGGCCTGGGCCTTGCGCAGCTCGGTCATCAGCCCGGACACGACGTCGCTCGTGACGCGGTCGGGCGAGCCAGGACGCACGTCGCGGGCCTTCCGTCGTGCGACGAGGTATCCCCCGGCGACGATCATGACGAAGGCCACCAGGAGCGCGACACCGACGACGATCTTCAGCGGCCGGTCCACTCAGGAGCACGTTTGTCGAAGAACGCCGCGATGCCCTCCACGGCATCCTTCGTCGTCGTGAGGAGGGACAGCTGCGCCTGCATGGCCTCCAACGCGGCGGGAAGCGACGCCGTGTCGGTCGCGCTCGTCCAGGCCGCCTTGCCCAGCCGCACTGCCACCGGCGCGGCCGCGGCGAGCTTCGCGACGTAGGCGTCGACGTCGGCGTCGAAGCTCTCATCGGGGAACACCCGCGAGACCAGGCCCATCTCGTACGCCGTTCGGGCGTCGAACCGGTCGCCGACGAGCATCCGGTCCATCGCGTGCTTGGGCGAGAGGTGACGGGCGAGCAACGCGCTCACCATGAACGGCCAGAGCCCGCGATCGATCTCGGGCATGCCGAACGCGGCGCTCTCCCGCGCGAGGACGACGTCGGCACCGGCGGCCAGCCCGATTCCGCCGGCAAGGCAGAGCCCCTGCACCCGCGCCACGATCGGAACCGGACATGACCTCATCGCGAGCACCAACCTGGCCAGCAGACCGCGTCCCTCGTGCTGCTCCAGGCCCGTGGCGTCGTTGCCCATGACGGCGAGATCGGCGCCGGAGCAGAAGACCCGGTCGCCGGTCGACGCGATCAGGACGACCCGGATGTCTGGATCGTCGGCGGCGGTCGTGACGCCGTCGAGCATTCCGCGCATGACGTCCGCGGAGAGCGCGTTCCGCTTCTCCTCGCGGTTGATCGTCAGGCGCAGGACGTGGCCGGCGCGCTCCGACAGCAACTCGGTCATTTCGGCATCCTGTCGATGATGGCGGTGTCGTAGTCCCCCGACGCGAAAGCCGGGTCCGAGAGCAGCCGGGCGAAGAACGGCAGGTTCGTCTTCGGTCCTTCGATGTGGAACTCGGCGACCGCCTCGCGCGCCCGCGCGAGCGCCTCGTCACGATCGCTGCCCCAGACGCACAGCTTGGCGAGCAGCGGGTCGTAGTTCTGCGTCACGGTCGTACCGGCGGCGTAGCCCGCATCGACCCGGACGTGCTCGCCGGCCGGCTCCTCCCACCGGGTGATGGTCCCCGGCGAGGGCAGAAAGCGCACCGGATCCTCGGCGTAGACCCGCAGCTCGATGGCGTGCCCGTCGACGGTCAGCGCGCCGAGCGCGTCGCCAGGCGGGTCGCCGGCCGCGACGCGCAGCTGCTCCGCGACGAGGTCGACGCCGGTCACCAGCTCGGTGATCGGGTGCTCGACCTGCAGCCGGGCGTTCATCTCAAGGAAGTAGAACTGGCCGCCGGATCCGTCGAGCAGGCTGGCCGGGTCGAGCAGAAACTCCACGGTGCCGGCGCCCCGATACCCCACCGACTCACCGGCGCGCGCCGCCGCCGCGCACATCCGCTCCCGCAACTCCGGTGTCAGCACCGGGCAGGGCGTCTCCTCCGCGACCTTTTGGTGCCGCCGCTGCACCGAGCAGTCGCGCTCACCCAACGCGACGACCCGCCCGTCGGTGAGCCCCAAGATCTGCACCTCGACGTGCCGCGCGGACGCGACGTACCGCTCGAGCAGGATCGCCGGGTTCGCGAAGAACCGCTGCGCGCTGTTTTGCGCGGTGGCGAACGCCGTGCGCAGTTGCTCCTCGTCGTGGGCGATGCTCATGCCGATGCCGCCACCGCCACCGGCGGCCTTGACCATCAGCGGGTAACCGACCTCTTTCGCGGCGAGCACGGCCGCCTCGACGTCGGTCACCGGTTCGCGGGTGCCTGGCGCGATCGGCACGCCGTGCTCCCCGACCAGGTTGCGCGCGGCGACCTTGTCGCCCATCGCGACGATCGCGTCCGGCGACGGACCGATCCAGACCAGACCCGCGTCGCCGACCGCGCGCGCGAAGTCGGCGTTCTCGGACAAGAACCCGTAGCCGGGGTGAATCGCCTGCGCGCCGGACTGTTGGGCGGCCTCGATGACTTTCGCGATGTCGAGATAACTCTCGGACGGCGCGGCCGCGCCGAGCAGCACCGCGTCGTCGGCCTCTTGCACGAAGGGCAGTTCGGCGTCGACGTCGGAGTGCACCGCGATGGCCTTCACGCCCATCCGCTGCACGGTGCGAATCACCCGCCGGGCGATCTCACCACGGTTGGCCACCAAGACGGACTCGAACACGGTTTTGCCTTTCGGTCAAAAAGCTTGAGCGGACGACGGGACGACGACGCCCGCGTTGCCGCCGGTCTTATCGTGACCGACGCGCGCCGAGCAACCGCCAGGCGGCCGGCAGCAGGCAGGCCGCGACCGCCGCCTTGACGACGTCGCCTACGAGGAAGGGGTAGACCCCCAGCTCCATGGCCTTGCTGTACGACACGCCGAGATGGTGGCTGAGCCACCACACG
>DASZRO010000067.1 GCA_035550055.1 Mycobacteriales bacterium
GTGATCGTAACGGGAAGGCCTGATCAAACCTGCGTGCTAGCGTGAGCGTCCCCGCGGGCGAGTGGCGGAATGGCAGACGCGCACGGTTCAGGTCCGTGTGTCCGTAAGGACGTGGGGGTTCAACTCCCCCCTCGCCCACCAAATGCGATAGGCGACTACGCCGACCGAAGCGGCTCGATTCTGGCGAGGGCGTCAGCGAGCCGGTCGCGCTGGATTTCCAAGTCGTACCGTCCCTGGAGGTTCAGCCAGAAGCGGTCGGTCGTTCCGAAGAAGCGCCACAAGCGCAACGGTCACGCCGATGGCCGTCTGACGGTCGTAGAAGGTCGCTAGACGGCCGCCGGGTGAAGCGAGCGGGGTACCCGCACTGCCCGAAGCGCGATGCCGAGGGCGGGTCCGGCGGCGGCGACGATCGCGACCTGCGCCGACAGTACGACGGGCGACTCCATCCCGTCGTACTCCCAACCGGCGACTTGCGGCCAGCCGCCGCGATCGAGATAGACCAGCGCCATCAGCCCGATCGCGACCGCGAGCGAAGCGACGATCAAGGCACAGGTACGCCGGTTGGCATGCCGCACCGCGACGGTGCTTCCCGCTGCGAGCAAGGCCCAGCCGAGCGCCGGCAGTCCGCCGACCGACTCGAGCAGCGCCCACGAATGGTTCCAGCAGACGACGAAGCCGACCGCGGCAACGACGGTGAAAACCGCGGTGTCAGAGGCAAAGGCGAGAAGCGGCCGCGGCGGGCGCTCGCCGGCCGGCGGCGCCACGACCGCCAGCGTCCAGAGCAGCAGGAGGGCGAGCACGCAGCCCGCCACCACGACATGCCACCACCAGACGGTGTCCATTGATGTCGGCGCAACGAAGCTGCCCCGGATCGGGACGGCAACCAGCACCATCGGGCCGGCAGCCGTTGCGGCGAGCACCAACGCCGCCATCGCCGGATGCGCCTGGCGCCACAACGTCGCAGCCACCAGGACCGACGCGCAGCCGAGCAGCACCATCGCGGCGACGTGTCCGGTCAGGGAGTACGTCGGCAGTCCGGGAAACGCCGACACCGCAGTGTGCTGGGCGATCGCCGTGAGCGTCGCGACGTACGCCGCGAGCGCGAGCGCGCCAACGGGCCAGGCGAATGCGCGACGCTTGCTCACCCTCCCGGCGAACCAGCTATCCGTGCTCACGGCGACTCCTCTGCCTGCCCCTTCGGGTTATCGGAGGTTGCGGCAGGGTGCTTGAGCGTTGCGGAACTCCTCAGATCCGCTCGCGGTACTTCGCGAGGACTTCGTCGACTTTGTCCTGGTCGCAATCGTGCAGCGGGACGAGGAGCTCCGCGACGACGTCGGTGAGTTCGGCGATGCGCCGGTTGAGCGCGCGGTTTTCCTGCACCTCCTGCTCGAGCGCCTCGATGCGAGCCAGCAACTGCCGATGGCTTCTCATGCGACCGCCTTCCGGTTCGACTGCTTGGCCTGCCAGGACACGACCAGCCGGCAGACGTTGGGGTCGGGGTTGCCCCACGCGTCCGTGCCGGCAGCGACGCCGCGGTGTTCGATCGTGCCGCCGCGCTCAGTGATGTCTGCGCAGACCCGGTCGGCGTCGATGCGCCGCATCATGCCCTGCCGGAAGACCTTCGACGGGGGCAGGTTCTCTCCGGCGGCGGAGAACTCGAGGAACAGCTTGTTGTCGCGGCGCAGTCCCATCGCCGCGACGGTCCACAGCCACTCCCAGTGTTTCGGCGGCAGCGCGCCGAGCAGCTGTCGTACGTAGAGGTGGCGCGGGTCGCGGGCGAGTCTCGCACCGAGCCACATGGCGTGGCGAAGGTCCCCGACCTTGATGTTGAGGACCTCGTACGACCCGGGGAAGGTCTCGTCGAACTGGCTTGCGAGCGCGCGCAGCTGGTTGAGCGCCGAGCTCGCGAAGTCGGAGGCGAGCACCGGGTGTCCCTGTTCGACGAAGTAGGTCGCGTCGACGCCACGTGCCGACCCGAGCTCGACGATGCCGGCTCCCGCGCCGATGCGGTCATGAACCCAGCCGGCGAACTCCGATGGCGGCCGGGCTGCTTTGCCGGCGGGGGTGTTCCAGTGGTCGACCCAGGCCTGCACGTTGTGCTGAGCCCCGCGCAACCAGCCGTTGATCCGTCGTACGCCGGCCGGCGGGTTGTCGAACTGGAACGACGGGTCCGGCACCCGCCAGCCCGGCCCGTACAGGTATTCGAGCATCGCTTCGGGCCGCCGTGGTGCCGGGAACTCGCGGCCGAGCAACGTCACCGTGGTCGTCGGCAGCAGATCGTCACGGGTGAGGGCCCCGGAGCGGTTGGGCAACAGGTAGAAGATGCCGTCCACGAAGAACCCCGGGAAGATGTCGATCTGGCAGCGGCTGCCGTCGGCGAGATAGAGCGAGGCCTTGACGTCGTTCCCGCCCATCCGGATGACCGGCCAGCCCAGGTCCCGCAGCCCGCGTTCGATCCCGTACGACTCGAGGATCACGTCGGCAGGGCTGGCGTGCTTGGAGACGTAGGCGAGATCGACGTCGGAGTCGTGGCCGAGCATGCCGCCTTCGCGCACCGCGCCGAGCAGCGCGCCGAAGTTCAGGAACGCTTCGATCCCGCAGCGGTCGCGCAGATCGGTCAGGAGGCGCAGTACGCCGTCGAGGATCTCGCCGCGCTGGGTGTCGTCGCGTTCGCTGAACGCCCGCACCAGGTGGCCGGCCTTGTCGACCGACAGGGCGAAGCCGTCCTCGTCGACGAGGGCTACCCGGCCCTCGCCGTCGCCGAAGCTGATGTCGTCGTCGAAGTGGACGAGCCCGGCCACGTCGCGGACGAGCACGTGGGCAACGCCGTTCAGGTACGGCTTCATCACCGGTGGCCACGCGACGACGATCCGATCGCTGCGAGGGAGACGGTCACGCGCCGGGGTGAACGACCACGCAAAGCGCCCGTCCAGCTCGACGACGAGCGGATCGGAGCCTGCAACGTCGAGCACGACGCCGCGGTTGTTGACCGCCCGCACCGCACCTGCACCAGCCATCGGCAAGAAGGTCCTCGGTCGGGCCTGTCGGGAGCGGAAGTCGGGGAAATCGTTACGCAAACCAAAGATGACGCCGACATGAATAATAGGTAGATGGCAGTTGGCGCGCGGGATCTCGGCGTTCTCGCACCCGGATCGGAGCCCGACGCGAAGCGCGCCTACTGGGACGAGTTCTACGCAAGCAGCCGGCTGCGTGACGTGCCCGAGGAGCCGACGAAGTTCGCCCGGTGGGTGCGCAAGCGGATCGAGCCCGCGACGCGAATCGTCGAGCTGGGCTGCGGCAGTGGGCGTGACACCCTGTGGTTCGCCTCGAAGGGGTACGACGTCGAGGCCTTCGACTTCGCCTCCTCGGCGGTGGCCCGGGTCCGCGCTGCCGCCGCCGCGTTCGGCAGGACGATCCCGGTACGCGAGCTGGACCTCAGCCGGCACGACGACGTACACGACGCGGCGCAGGCCGTGTTAGCGGCGGGTGCGCCGCGCGTCGTCTACGCCCGCTTCCTGCTCCACTCCCTCGACGAGCGTGGCCAGGCGGGGCTTTTCCAGTTCGCGGCAACGGTGTTGCGGTCCGGCGGGCTGCTGTTCCTCGAGTTCCGTGCCCGTCAGGACGAGGCGGGACTGCACCTTTTCGGTGACGACCATTTTCGGACCTATCCCAAGGTCGAGGACGTCGTCGCCGCGATCGAGTCCCACGGCGGGCAGGTCCTCAAAGCCAAGACTCGGCAGGGGTGGGCGCCGTACCGCACCGAGGATCCGTTCGTGACGCGCGTCATCGCGCGATGGATCTGATCAGCCGCTCGACCGCATCCGGCGTGCAGGAGCGAATGCAACACGCCCACTGAGACTCTCGAGTTTGTCGGAGCTGGCAGCTACGGTCTGTTTCGAACGCGTGAGCGATACGGAACAGGCGGTGAGTTCGATGCGGGTCGTCGGCCTCTTCGCTGGTATTGGCGGCATCGAGCAGGGATTCGTCGAGGCGCTCGGCGGTGGCCTCGACACCCAGCTGTTGTGCGAGTCATGGCAGCCGGCGCAGGCCGTCCTGCGCGCCCGCTTCCCTGACGTCGAGATCCACCCCGACGTACGGGCGCTGTCCGCGCTGCCCGGTGGTTGCGACGTGGTGGCTGCGGGCTTTCCCTGTACGGATTTGTCGCAGGCGGGCCGCACGGCAGGAATCGAGGGGTCGCAGTCGGGACTGGTCTCCCATGTGTTCGACATCCTTCGGCTCGCTGCCACGCGTTCCAGGAACCTCCCGTGGCTTCTCATCGAGAACGTTCCGAACATGCTGGCGCTCGATCGCGGTGAGGCGATGCGCTATCTGACGGGCGAGTTGGCTGATCTCGGCTACCGCTGGGCCTACCGGGTGGTCGATTCGCGATCTACCGGCGTGCCTCAGCGTCGCCGACGGGTGCTGCTCGTCGCATCGAGGACGGAGGACCCGCGCGCGGTGCTTTTTGCTGACGACGCAGGCGCGCGCCCTCCTTCAGACCTCCATGACGATGCCTTTGGGTTCTACTGGACCGAAGGCCGAGGCGGACTTGGTTGGGCCGAGGATGCGGTCCCGACCCTCAAGGGCGGCTCCACGATCGGTATCCCGTCACCGCCGGCGATCTGGGTGCCCGGTGCGCCGGTCGGCCGTCAGCTGATCACTCCCGGCGTCGAGGACGCGGAGGTGATGCAAGGCCTGCCCCGCGGGTGGACGGCTTGCGCCGACCGTGAGGGTCTCAAGAACGGTCCGAGGTGGAAGCTGATCGGCAACGCGGTCACCGTTGGCGTGGCACGTTGGGTCGCCACTCGCCTCGCCTCTCCCGGGACATTCTGCGCGGAGTCACGCGAATGGACGGGGGTGGGGGCGTGGCCGAGAGCGGCGTGGGGTGAAGGTTGCTCGGTGAACGAGGTGGCGATCTCCGAGTTTCCACTCCGCGAGCCCTACCTGCACCTCCTCCAAGTCGTCTCAGCCGACGTTGCGTCGACCTTGAGCCATCGCGGGGCTTCGGGCTTCTGGCGACGGCTTCAGCAAGGCAACCTCGGACGAGCTCCTGGATTCCGAGAGGCCGTAATCGACCACATCGGTGCGACTGGCGCGGCGGTAGAGCCCGTTGCCGTCTAGAAAAGTCTGTACACACGCGCCCCTCACCCAGCGGCGTTAGCCTCGCGACCGTGAACGGTCCCGCCATTCTCGCCCGTTTCCTCACGGAGCCAGGGCCCCCCGACAAGTACGGGAACCGCTGGCAGTACCACTCTCGTTCGGACCGCCACTCGAAGGTCGGCTGCTGGGGCGTTGCCCTCGACCTTCTTGCCACGTCGTCATTGCTCAGAAGGCACGTCGAGGCCGGCAAGGTCATTTTGGGTGTGAACCACACGATGACCGACTTCGCGACGAGCCGTAAGAAGGACCTGGACCTCGTGATCGCGCGTCCTGCCGGCGATGTCGACGTACGGGCTCGAACGTTCGCCAGCTTGGCCGATCAGTATGGAATCGTGCTGACCGATCTCGAGCGGGGCGTGCTCGACGCGCTCCCGAGGTTTCCGGTCGGCCCGGCCGGCGCGGTGCTTGTCGCGCTCGAGGCGAAGGCCTGTATGACCGCGCACGTCAAGTCGTTGCCACGTCTTTACGACGAGCTCAACTCCTCCCACCTGTGTGTACACGGAGCATCGCGGCAGGCACTCGCCATTGGCTACGTCCAGATCAACAACGCGGACGAGTTCATTTCGCCGGTGCTGAACAACCGCGCGCTCGACGGGGGTGCGCCGGAGATCACCAGACACCGGCAGCCCGCCGATTCAGTCAGGGTCCTGACGAAGGTCGCTGAGATCCCGCGGCGGTCTGCATCGTCGGAGGTCGGCTTCGACGGTATCGGCGTGACATTGCTCGAACTTCGCAACGACGGAAGCCCGGTCGAGATAGTCGAACGCCCGCCGGCGCCGCCGCCAGGCGACTCGTTCCACTACGCAAGCATGATCGTTCGAATGGCCAATGAGTACGACACGACTTTCGCCAACATCTGATGCCTGACGTGACGGCACCCTCTTGCGCCGTTCAGAGTCGCATGCGGTCCCAGGCTCGGCGAGACACGAAGGCCGAGCTCGCATTGAGGCGTGAGCTTCATCGCCGGGGACTTCGCTATCGAGTCGATTGCGCGGTGATTTCCGGTTCGCGCCGGCGCGCGGATGTGGTCTTCATGCGCGCTCGGGTGGCGGTCTTTGTCGATGGGTGCTTCTGGCACTGCTGTCCCGTGCACGGCACATCACCCAAGGCCAACGCAGACTGGTGGTCGGCCAAGCTCGCGGCCAATGTCCGGCGTGACCGAGACACCGATGCGCGTTTGCGTGAGGAGGGTTGGACGGTCGTGAGGGTCTGGGAGCACGAGGACATGGCGGTCGCCGCCGAAGCGATCGGTGCGCGTGTGAAATCAGGTGCAACCCGCGACGCCTCGGCTGCGCTAGTTCTGTCCACCGCCGGCGGGTGACGATTCCGCCGTCCACCGGTTCCGAGGTCACAGTCTGCGTGATCGAGCCGCGTCGGTCCCGGCAGTCAGTCTCCCGGCATGAACGAAGCTCAAATCCAAGCCTGGCTCGACCAGGAGGATCGCCATACGTCGATACTCATTCGCAAGTACGGCTGGGCGCTGCAGCACGTCTGTGGCGGTCCTGACGACATCCCGTCGGCCTTCGCGTACACGATCGGGTTGTTCGGCTTCGGCCACCCGGAGCTTGTGGTGCTCGGATTGCCGACTGCGATGGCTGGAAGCCTTCTGAACCATCTCGGGGACCGGGTGCGCGGCGGTAACGACCTTGTGCCGGGCGAGTTGCTCAGCTTTCCGGCTTGGCCGCACCGGGTCATCGTCGAGGAGCTGCCCAATCCCGGCGACGTCGTGCTGGCCGCAAACCGTCACTACGGGCACCCTCCGTTCGCGTCCGTGCCGGCTTACCAACTCACCTATGACGACGAACAGGGTCGGTTTCCCTGGGAGGACGAGTACGCCGGATCGCCGAACGCGCAGCCGCGTCCTGGACGATGGTCCGCCTGATGCGTCACAGATGCAGGCGTCTACAGACGTCGCGTCATGAAGACGCTGTTCGGGTCCTCGACGTAGTCCCCGAACGGTCCGCACGGCTCGAAGCCGGCGCTGAGGTACAGAGCACGCGCGGGAGCGAAGAAGTCCATGCTGCCGGTCTCGAGCCACAGCTGTGTTACGCCTCGGCTGACTGCGTCGGCGATCAGGTGGTCGAGAATGCCTCGCGCGAGGCCTTCCCGGCGCCGAGTGGGATCGGTCCGCATCGATTTGAGTTCCTCGTGGCCAGGCTGAAGCCCGGCCAGTGCGCCCGTGGCGATCAACCGGTCGCCGTCGTACATGACCCACAACCGGACGTGGGGCGCCTGGAGCTTGGTGATGTCGAGTGCATGGCGGCTTTCCGCAGGAGCGGTGGGCGCGAGGTCGTCGAGGTGCGCCTGAAGGAACGCAGCGAGTGCCGGGTCGTCGAAATCGGCCCGCCCGATGCGCGTCGTCATGTCAGAGGTAAGACAGCGCGGTGCGCGTGGTGAGGCTGTGCCAGCGATGCGGCCGCAGCAGCATCGCGTGGCTGTCACCGTGCACGACCTTGTAGTTGATGTCGGCCCCGACGGACCTGGCTCGGCGGGCGAACCGACGCGACGCGCGCGGGCTCGTCACGAAGTCAAGGTTGCCGTGGGCGATCAGCGCGCGTACGCCGCCGAGATGGGCGACCGGCTCGTCCCCCGGCAGCCAGGGCGCCAAAGCGACGACCCCGACGACGCTGGGGTCGTCGGCGACGCGTAGCGAGGTGCGACCGCCCATCGAGTGGCCGACGAGGACGACGGGGATCCCTCCGTGCCGTTCACGGATGGTCTCCAACGCCCATCGCGCGTCGACTGTCGGCGACGCCTCGACCCCGTTCCAGCCGCGGTAGCGGTAGCGCAGCATCGAGACCGCGAGACCACGACCGACGCCCGCGCGGGACAGGTGCCGCGCGAACGGCCGCATCCGGACCGCGGTCAGCTGGCTGGGCACGGCGGCGTCGTAGCTGTCGGCCTTGCCGCCGGGCAGGACGAGCGCCACAGCCTTCACCGTGTCGGGTGTCGAGTACGCCGTGAGCGCCGCGTCGGAATCGAGAGGGGTCGACGACTTCGGCACACTTCGATTGTCGGTCACCGGGTGGTTCGTCGAGGACCCCAGGTCCGGTTCGTACGCTGGACGGGTGCGGCTTCCCCCTGCCCGTCAGGCGACGGTGTCTCCTTCGTTGTTTCGGAGGCTGACCGTCGTCGCAGCGGTGCTGCTCGGCCTCATCGTCGTCAGTGGCGCCGCAGTACGGCTCACCTCATCAGGGTTGGGCTGCCCCGACTGGCCTCGTTGCACTTCCACCTCGCTGGTCGCTCCCGCGACCTACCACGCGCTCGTCGAGTTCGTGAACCGCGTCATCACTTCACTCGTCGGCGTCTTCGTCGGGTTGGTCGCCGTCGCGTCCTTGCTCCGATCGCCGCGCCGGAAGGACCTGGTGTGGCTGTCATGGGCACTGGTCGGCGGCTTCGTCGGTCAGGCGGTCGTCGGCGGTCTGTCGGTGCTCTACAAGCTCTCGCCCGGCTGGGTGATGGCGCACTTCCTGCTTTCGATGCTGCTGGTCTGGGACGGCCTGGTACTCGTTCACCGCGCGGATCCGGCCTGGGAGCCGCGGCAGCCGAGCGTTCCGCGGGAGCTGGTGGTGCTCGGCCGGGTCCTCGTGGGTGTCGCGAGCGTCGTGCTGTTCCTCGGGACGGTGACGACCGGCACCGGACCTCACGCCGGGTCCGGCGGTCACGTCAAGCGGCTGCCGTTCCCGCTCGAGCGTGTGACACAGCTGCACGCCGATTCGGCGCTGCTGCTCACCGGGCTGATCGTCGCCACGCTGTTCGCCGTACGCCTCGCAGGAGCCCCGCCGCTCGTTCGGCGGCGTGCGTGGTGGCTCGGGTACGCCGTACTCGCGCAGGTGGCGATCGGCTACACGCAGTACTTCCTCAACCTGCCATCGAGTGTCGTGGAGCTGCACGTCGCCGGCGCGACCGTGCTGTGGAGCGCGACGTTGTGGCTTCAGCTCGGCTACACCGCACCCGAGCCGGCGCCGGAAGAGGTGCTGCTACCCGCAGTGGTTGGCGAAGTCCATCACGTTCACCTCTGAGAACGTCCCGTTGCCGTTCGGGACGGCGATCGTCGCGATCCCGACGTCGGTGTAGCCGGGCACGTTCGGGGCGTTGTACTTCGGGCTGAGGTTGTTGTCGCGATGGGCCGGGTCACTCATGTACAGCTCGAAGAGCTGCCGGGAGTTCGTCGAGCCCTGCTCTCCGACGTTCTCCCCGTCGGTCGTGGCCTTCCTGCAGCCCGAGGCGGCACGGAAGGTCTTGATCGAGAACGTCGCCGGGTTGTGCTCCAGGTTGCGCGTCGCCACGATGTGCTCAGCCCACTTGTGGGCCAGGCGGTAGAGCCGGTCGCTCTGGACGTACGGCTTGAGCCCGTTTTGCCGCCGGGCGCGGTTCACGTCGACGAGCAGCTGCTTGTCGTAGGGGCGCAGGTGCGCCGCCGGCGTGGAGTGCGCCGTCACACTCGGGCCGGCTGCGGCGCCGGCCGGGCACAGGAGCAGAGCAGCGCTCGCGACCAACGCTGGCAGCAGACGGCGCATCGTGGGCTCGCTACTCGCAGTTGGTCGCGACGTCGATGACGTTCCACCGGACCTGTGCGCCGTGCTGGTTGGTCGTGACGGTGTGGACACCGATGTCGGTCAACGACGGCTGCATGAGCTGCTGGCGCTCCGCGGTGTTGTCGTAGTAGTCGCGCCACAGGGCGAGCTCGGTGCTCTCACCGGCTTCATCCACGACTTCGCCCACCGCCTTCCAGTGCGGGCAGCTTGCGGTGACCTGGGCGCGCAGGTTCGGGTTGTCGTGCGACCGGCCGCTGGCCGCCATCTGGCGTGCCCAGCCGGTGGCGATGCTCGTCAACGGTGCGCTCACTTTCAGCACCGACAAGCCGCGCAGCTGGCGCTGGCCGTTGACGCTGTTCACCAGCTGCTGGTCGAAGCTGCTGAGCCGCGGCGAACCCGCTGGATGCGCGCCTGCAGCGCCGACTGGCACCGCGGTGAGCGCGCACATGCTCGCCGCAACAACTGCCGCCCGGCCAATCGCCATGGTTGAACCCCTTTGTCCGATCCGTGTGGCTCACTCTGCCCTACATTGCCCCGGAATCACCAGCAACCTCCGAGCTCGACAACGGGCAGAATCGAAGCCGTGCCCGAGCTGCCGGAGGTGCAGGCGCTCGTCGACTTCCTCGGCGAGCGGGCGGTGGGCCGCGTTGTAGCGCGCATCGACGTCGCATCAATCGCGGTGTTGAAAACCTTCGACCCGCCGATCACCTCGCTCGCCGGTCTCGAAGTGAGCGCCGCGGGGCGACGCGGAAAGTTTCTCGACCTCGACGTCAGCGGCCTGCACCTGGTCACCCACCTGTCGCGGGCGGGTTGGTTGCACTGGCGCGAGGAGCTGCCCGCCCTCCCGCCGAAACCTGGCAAGGGACCGATAGCGCTTCGAGTGCATCTCGATACGGGGGCGGGCTTCGACTTGACGGAGGCCGGCACGCAGAAGCGGCTCGCCGTCTACGTCGTACGCGACCTTCAGGAAGTGCCCGGCATCGCTCGGCTCGGGCCGGATCCGCTCGCCGAGGACTTCACGCTGGAGCGGTTCAGTGCCTTGCTCGACGGCAAGCGCACCCAGATCAAGGGACTGCTGCGCGACCAGGGGGTCATCGCCGGCATCGGCAACGCCTACTCCGACGAGATCCTGCATGTCGCGAAGATGTCGCCGTACCGGCTCGCGGCCTCACTGGACCCCGAAGAGGTGCGCGGCTTGTACGACGCGCTGCGTGGCACGCTCGCCGACGCGGTCCAGCGGGCCGGTGGATTAACGGCCGGCGAGCTGAAAGCCGAGAAGAAGCTGGGCATGCGGGTGCACGGCCGCGCCGGTGAGGCGTGCCCGGTGTGCGGCGACACGGTGCGCGAGGTGTCGTTCGCGACGACGTTCCTCGATTACTGCCCGACCTGCCAGACCGGCGGCAAGCCGCTGGCCGACCGCCGAATGTCCAAGCTCCTGAAATAGCCGCCCCATCCCCAGCAACGCTCCTTTACCCGGCCTATCGCCCCAGCAACGCAGCGTCGCTGGGGGAAAGGCCCGGCAACGGAGCGTTGCTGGGGGGAAGGGCCCGGCAACGGAGCGTTGCTGGGTACGCTGCGGGGGTCACGCGGGAGTCCGGCGTTCCGGGCTGAGAGGGCGGCAATCGGCCGCCGACCGCAGCGGCGACCGTGAGGTCGTCGCGGGACCTGACCCGGATCATGCCGGCGTAGGGAGTGGGCCGATGGCCACGACGATCGAGACCACCGCTGCACGTGGCGAGGTGCCGCTGACCCTCGACGAGCCGCCGCCGAAGGTGCTCGGCTGGCTCGACCAGATCGGGTTGTGGGGCAACCTCGGGGTCACGCTGCTGGCTCCGGTCGGCGCCGCGGGCGTCCTGATCCCGGTGGCCGGCGGCCCGCAGCTGGCGTACGACGCCGCGGCCTGCGCGGTCGTCGTCGGGACGGTTCTCGGGGCGGCCCTGCTCGCGGCCGCCGCCGTGCCGGGCGCCCAGACCGGCGCCCCGTCGATGGTCCTGATGCGTGGCCTGTTCGGCCGGCGACTGTCCTACCTGCCGACCGTGGTCAACGTCGTCCAGCTGCTCGGCTGGACGGTCTTCGAGATCGTGGTCATCGCTTCGGCGACCCAGCAGATGTTCCCGTGGCACGCCCATCGCTGGCCGTACGTCGTCGTCGCCGGGGGCATCACCGCCGCCATGACCATCCGCCCGCTGGGCGCGGTCCGGATCTTGCGGCGCTATGCCCTCGGCGCGGTCGTGATCGCCACGTGCTACCTGTACGTCGAACTGCTGCGTCATCCGATGGGGTCGCTGACGCACGGGTCGTGGGCCGGGTTCTGGCCCGCCGCTGACATCGCCGTTGCGGTCGCGGTGTCCTGGGCGCCGCTGGCCAGCGACTACACCCGTCACTCGAAGTCGGCCCGCAGCGCCTTCGGCGGGGCGCTCGTCGGCTACACCGTGACGCAGGTCGCGGGCTACGCGCTGGGCCTCGTGGCGCTCGCCACCGTCGTACGAGCAACCGACGCGAACCTGCAGCACGACATGTTCGCCGCGTTCCTCGCCGTACCGGTCGGCTGGCTGGCGTTCGGCGTGCTCGTCCTGCGCGAGCTCGACGAGTCGTTCGCCGACGGCTACTCCGCGGTGGTCTCGCTGCAGAACGTCTGGCCGCGGGTGGACCGCCGGTTGTTCACCGCCGTCGTCTGCGGCCTGGCGACCGTCGGCGCGCTCGCACTGAACATCGACAACTACTTCGACTTCCTGCTGTTGCTCGCCTCCGTTCTGGTTCCGCTGGTCGCGGTGTTCCTCGTCGACTATTTCTCCTCCCGCGGCGTCGCGGAGTGGGACGTGAGCGCGTCGGCGCCCATGCGGCTGGCGATGGTCGTGCCCTGGCTGCTCGGCTTCGCGGCTTACCAGCTGATCGACCCGGGCGGCATCGGCTGGTGGGCGAGCGGCTGGCGCCACGTCGACGGCTGGTTGCACCTGACCGTCGCGACGTGGATGAGCGCGTCACTGTTCTCGTTCCTGGTGGCGGCACTCGCGACCGCGCCGTCGGTCCTCCTCCGGCGTCGCGGCGCCGTTGGATGATGAGCCGGTGAACAAGCTCAATCGCGCGCAGCGGGCACTGGTCTTCGGGCTGGCCGGCTGGTGCAGCGAGGTCGTGACCACCGGAGTTCGCAGCCGCGGCCGCGACCAGAACTGGCGTCTGACCGGTACGACGTACCTGTGGATGTTGCCCGTGTACGGCTCGGCGGCGTTCCTGTTCGAGCCGGCGTACGCCGCCGCCAAGCGGGCGGGCACGCCGTGGTGGGGTCGGGCACTGCTCTGGACCGGCGGCATCTACGCCGTCGAGGCCGCCAGTGGCGAGGCGATCCGCGCGGTCACCGGCGAGGTGCCCTGGGACTACTCGCGGCCGCGCGGGAGCAAGCCGGTGCCGAAGCACTGGCGCGGTCTGGTCCGGCCTGCGTATGCGCCGGTCTGGCTGGCGGTCGGGCTCGGCATGGAACGCCTGCACGACCTGTTGCAGCGCGTGCGCATCACGCGACCCGGCGAGTGAGCGAGGCCGGGTTCCGGCCGCTGGTGATCGCTCACCGCGGCGCATCGGGGCTCGAGCCGGAGCACACGGCGGCCGCTTACCGTCGCGCGCTCGATGACGGCGCCGACGGTTTCGAGTGCGACGTGCGACTGACCCGCGACGGCAGGCTCGTCTGTCTTCACGACCGCAGCATGGAGCGGGTGGCCCGCCGTCGCGGGGTGGTGTCCCGGATGACGCTTGCGGAGCTGCAGCGACTCAACGTGGGCAGCCGCAACGGCCCCAGCGCGACGGTCCTCACGTTCGAGGAGCTGCTGGAGATCGCCCTGTCTGCCGGACGGCCCCTCACCCTGCTCGTCGAGACGAAGCACCCGGTGCGTTACGGCGGGCGGGTCGAGCGGGCAGCCGTCGACGTACTGCGCCGCTTCGGGCTCGCCGACCCCGAGGGCCGCGACGGCGTCGTCGCGCGCGTCATGAGCTTCTCCCCTGCGGCGGTGCGAACCGCGGGTCGTCTGGCCCCGGGGCTTCCCACCGTCGCCTTGATGTCGCGGCTGCGCGCGGACGCCGGAAGCAAGCCGCTGTTCGGAGCCGCCGCCATCGCGGGGCCGTCGCTCGCCGCGATCAAGGCCAACCCGGGGTACGTCGCGCGGGCCCACCAGCGCGGAAACCCGGTCTACGTCTGGACCGCCGACGAGCCGGACGACGTCGCGCTGCTCGTCTCACTCCAGGTCGACGCCGTCATCACCAATCGTCCCGACGTCGCCCGTTCCGTCGTCGACGGATAAGTCGGGATCCGGGCGTTACGTCGCGAAGATCCGCGCCCGATCGGTCCAGCCGCCGCCCGCAATCGCGCCGACGTCACTGGGGTGAGTGACGTCGGTGTAGTGCTCCGTCCCGGCGCGGTGCTGCCCCGCCTCGAGGCGATGTCGGTGGTCACGGCGCTGGTCGCGCTCGATGTGGCGAAGGGCGGCTACTGGAACGTCGCGCCAGGGTTCTGGCAGCGATACGACCGGCCGTGGGACGGGATAGCCGGCGCTCCCGGCTCGGCGAGACTGATCGGCTCGATCGCGTCGGCGTACGGCGCCCCGACCCGCTACGAGATCACGATCTACCGAGTGACCCTGACCCCGTACGGCGTGCACAGCGGTTGGTCGGTGGACTCGCTGTGCGATGACGCGCTGGGCCACGCCGGGTTGACGCTGGCCGGCTGTCCCCGGGCGGCGTCGCCTCACCGTCCCGATCACGACCCGTTCCGGGTCCGGATTCCGCTCCAGCCAGGCCCTTCGCAGGTGCTGCCGCATTGATCCGATTGGCGGTAACGACGGCTTCGCCGGCTGCCGACATCAGTCGTGACTGCGGTCCGGCCGCGGCGGGAGGAGTCGCGCGATGAGCGAGGTGGGGGTCGTCCTGCGTCCGGCCGCGGTGCTGCCGCGCACCGAGGCGGAGAAGGTCGTCGAAGCGCTGAGCGCGCTCGACGTCAGCAACGGCGGCATCTGGAACGTCAATCCCGGGCTGTGGCAGCGTTACGACCAGCCGTGGAACGGGCCCTCGGGCTCCGCCGGTACGGCGCAGCTCGTCGGCACCATCGGCTCGGCGTACGGATCACCGACCAAGTACGAGATCACGCTCTACCGCGTGACGATCACCGCGCACGGCGTGGCCGACGGCTGGACTGTCGAACGACTGTGTGACGACGCGCTCGAGCACGCGGGGCTCAGCCTGGCGAGCTGCCCGCGCGCTGCGCTCGCGCACCCACCCGAGCACGACCCGTTCCACCTGGCCGGCGACCACCTCGCGGAGGCCTCACAGCACCTGGCGTCCTAACGTCCCAGGCCCGCGACCGAGTCTCGGGCCACCGGGCAGGACATGCAGCGAGGTCCGCCACGCCCGCTGCCGAGCTCGCTGCCCGGGATGCGCACGACCTCGATGCCGGCCGCCTCCAGCTGGGCGTTGGTCGCCACGTTGCGCTCGTAGCCGATGGCGACGCGCGGCGCGATCGCCAGGGTGTTGTTGCCGTCGTCCCACTGTTCGCGTTCGGCCGTCACCGGGTCCAGCCCGGTGTCGATTACGCGTAGCTCGTCGATGCCCATCGCCGCGGCAGCCGCCGACAGGAACGGCTGCGGCGTACTCGCGTGCTGCGTGCCGTCCTCGCCGGGGGTCACGACGATCGCGGTGAGCGAGTCCGCCAGCGGCGGGTACATCACGACCGCGTCGACGTCGACCATCGTGCACACCGTGTCGAGGTGCATCGTTGCGCGTTGTGGGGCGATCGGGACGGCGAGCACGGTGTGGGCCAGGCCGCGGCTGAACAGCCGTCCGGCAAGCGTCTCGACCGCCTCCGGCTGGGTGCGCTGACCGACGCCGACCGCGACGACGCCGGGACCGAGCAGCAGCACGTCGCCGCCTTCCAGCCAGGCGTCGGTCGGCTCGTAGAGGATCGGCGTACCGGCGAATCGCGGGTGGTGGCGATACACCACCTCGGTCAGCCAGGCCTCGCGACGGCGCGCCGACGTGCTCGGGCTGGCGATCGCGACGTGGCCCGCGATCCAGACGGCGCAGTCGCGGGTGAACATCAGGTTCGGCAGCGGCGGTACGACGAGGTGGTGGCGGTGAAGGAGTCGGGCGACCACCCCCTCGCCGCCGCCGAGCTCCTCGTAGGACAGCCCTCCGATCGCCAGGTCGGTGAGCTCTTCGGCGCTCAGCCCGGCCAGATGGTCGGCGAGGGCCGACCGCAGCTGCGCTCCCACCCGGCAGCCGCGGACAGTGCGCTCGACCAGCGTGGCGCGCGCCTCTTCGACGGTGAGGGCCTCAGCGATCAGGTCGCGGAGCGCGAGCACCTCGACGCCGCGCTCGGCGAGCGTGCCGGCGAAGACGTCGTGCTCCTCCTGCGCCCGCTCCACCCATGGGATCGCATCGAAGAGCAGGTCGGCGGAGTTGCGCGGCGTGAGCCGCTTGATCTCCGGACCGGGCCGGTGCAGCACCACCGTACGAAGCGACCCGACCTCGCTGTCCGGCCCGCGGTCGGCGACCATCGGCGGATCAGCCGGCGGCGGCGAAAGCGCGGGTGAGGAACGCCGCCGCGAGAGATTCCACGTCGTCGGTGTACCCGATCGGGCGCTCGTTCTCGATCGTGGTCGAGTGCCCGTTTCCGCGAACGTGCACGGTCTGATGCGAGACGTGTTCGGCAGCCAGACGTGCCGTGAGCTCGCTGACCTGGACCGGCGGCACGAGCGGGTCGTGCAGGCTGATCGCCTGGAACGTCGCGGGGTCGCGCGAGCGGACGATCGACACCGGTGAGGTGAGGCGGTATCGCGACGATCCGCGGGCCGCTGCCTGTCGCGGTGAGAGGCCCTCGAAGCGGAGGACCGCGCCGAGGGCGGTCTCGGCAAGTGAGGAGAACTCGATCCGCATGTTGGTGGGGCCGCTGATCGACACGACGGCGTCGACGAGCCGAGTCGGGTTCATCGCGTCGCGGTAGGCGGCGAGCAGCGCGAGCTGTCCGCCGGAGGACTCGCCCCACAACGCGATCGCGTGCGGGTCGACGTCGTCGCGGCGGGCCAGGTGCTCCAGCGCCGTACGAATGGCGTGCGGCTCGACGGTGCGCTCGTGCGGGATCTTCGTCGGGTAGCCGATCACCGCGACCACCCACTGTTGTGAGGCGGCGAGGCGATGCGCGAAGCGGAACTCGTAGACGTTCGGAAGCGCCCGCCCCCACGCGCCGCCGTGAATGAACAGCACCGCGGGGTAGGGACCGGGCCCGCTCGGTGCGTAGGTCCGGATGGTGTCCGCAGGGTTCGGGGCGTAGTTGCCGCGACTGACCACGATGGGTCGCTTGGGCTGCGGCGTGACGGTGTCGGTGGGGGTGGGGGTCGGAGTGCTCGTGGGCGTGGTCGTGGTGGCGGTCGGCGCCGGGGTCGTGGTCGGCGACGGGCTCGGCGTCGCGGTCACGGTGGGCGTCGCGCTGGCGGTCGGATCAGGAGCCGGACCGTCTGCCGGGCTGGCGCTCACCGACGCCGCGCACAGCAGCGGCGCCACCGTCGCGACGGCGGCGATCAACGGCATCAGCCGCCGCGAGGTAGGCACTCAGACTCCTGGTCGCTCCGGTTGGGTCGCATCAAGGTTCGCATGCCGTCGGCAAACTGGCCCTTGACCAGGAACGACAGCGAGAACGCCAGGACGCAGGCCGTCTCCACCCAGAACAGCACCGGATGGTGGTGACAGAACCCGGGAAACGCGTTGCTCGCCACGGCGTACCCGGCGATGCCGCCCCAGATGACCAGGCCGCACGCCCGGTAGAACCGGCGTTCGTGAGCCCGCAGCTCAGCGGCGGACTGGGCGCTCGGGAAGAACTGAAACGCGATGTCGCCGAGGATCGCGAACAGCACGGCGGCGCAACCGAAATGGATGTCCGAGCGGACCCGGACCCCACTCGACACGGGGCCGATCGGGGCGGTGTGGAAGAACGCGACCCCGAGCGCGGCGAGGCCGGCGAGCTTGGCGAGCCACGCTTCGACGTGCGGCGCCCGGAACTCGTAGCAGAACAGGAACACTCCGATCACGCACATCGTCCCGGTGAAGTAGTCCCGCAGTCCGGAGTAGTAGTACGAACTCATCGAGTCCTTCAGGGTGCCGTCGTGGACGGCCGCGGCGCCCAGCACGAACGGCAAGGCGATGCCGGCCAGACCGATCACCCGGCGGATCGCGGCGTAGGACAGTGCGGTGTCCTCGCCGAGCGGGGTACGCCGGGCCGGCTCGTGATCGCTCACCCGTCACCCCTTGTCTCACACGACGCCGGCCGCGTCCAACGCGGTGATCACAGCGATAGCACCGAACGCCGCAGCGGCGATACGCCTGATCCACAGCATCGGTAGGACCCTGAGCAGCGCCTTGCCACCCAGCACCGCCAGGCCGTCGACGGCGACCAGGCCTGCCGCCGACCCGATGAACACCGAGATGGGCTCGTCGTACTTCGCGGAAAGTGAAGCGGTCAGCAGCTGGGTGAGGTCCCCCCATTCGGCGAGGAACAGGACGACGAACGTGGTGGTGAAGACGCGCAACGTGCTCGGCGCGGGCGGGACGTCGGCGAGCTCCTTGGCCACCTCTCGCTCTTCGGCGTGCGGGTCCTCGATCGAGCGGACCATCAGGACCGCTCCGAGGGCGAAGATCGCCGCACTGACCGCGTGGACGGGAGTCTTCGGCAGCTGCGCCACCGCGCTGCCCGCCGCGACGGCGATCAGCGCCTGCACCACCAGACCGAGCGCGGCTCCGAAGAAGACGGGAAGCGCGCGATACCGCGTCGAGAGGACGAGGGTGGCGACGAACGTCTTGTCGGGGAGCTCGGCGGGAACGATCAGCGCAAAGACCGTCGCGGTGATCGCGATGCTCACGCGGGCGGCTCCTGAAGCAGCGCGTTGCGGACCGCGCCGTTGGCGGCGGCCAGCATCTCCTTGACCGGTACGCCGAGTGCTGCCGCCGCGGCGGCGACGTCGTCGAACTCCGGCGTTGCGCTGACCACCCGGCCGTCGTCGAAGGCGAGCTTCACCCGGATCGTGAGGCCGTCGATCTCGACCGAGATCGTCTCCCGGTCGAGGGCGCGCTTGCCGACCGGGTACCACCGGGTGCCGATCGTCGAAGTCTCGGCGAACATCTGCTGTTGCACCTTTGGCAGCGCCGCTGCCGGGCACAGTGCGCTCACCGTGTGAGCCGGCCGGCCTTTCTTCATCTGGATGGGGGTGAGCCAGGCGTCGACGGCACCGGCGTCGAGCAGTTTGGCGATCACGCCGGGCCACAGCCGCGGGTCGAGGTCGTCCACGTTGGCCTCGACGACGAGCCAGTCCTGTGAAACGGCCGCGGTCTCGCCGACGACGAGGCGGAGCACGTTTGGCCGCTCGTGCGGGTCGCGGGCGCCGGCGCCGACGCCGGTGGCGGTGATCCGCATCGCCGGCAGGGGGCCGCTTTCGTCGGCCCACTCGGCGAGCACGGCGATGCCGGTCGGAGTGGCCAGCTCGGTCTGGCCGCCACCGGTCGCTTCGAGCGGCGTACCGGCGAGCAGCTGGAGCGCGGCGGGTGTCGGTACCGGCAGCTGACCGTGAGCGCTGTGAACCGTCCCGCCGCCGAGTGCGATCGGCGACACCACGAGGCGGTCGAGGCCCAGCACGTGCAGCCCGAGGCAGGCGGCGAGCACGTCGACGATCGAGTCGACCGCTCCGACTTCGTGGAACTCGACCTGCTCGACGTCGATCCCGTGAACGTGCGCCTCGGCGCGAGCGAGCCCGGCGAAGACGTTGCGAGCCCGCTCCTTGACCGGGTCGGGCGCAACCGCGGCGTCGATGACGGCGGCGACGTCCGCGAGCGAGCGGTGCGGTTGATCGGCGGTGGCCGTCACACTGACCGAGACCGCCCGCAGCCCGGCGCGAGTGGTCTGTGCGGTGTCGACCGCCACTGCGAGCGAGGACAGCGACTCGACGAGCTCGGGTAGCGCGTCGAGAGCCCCGAGGTCGCTCAGCGCGCCGAGCAGCATGTCGCCGCTCACCCCCGACCCGCAGTCGAGCCAGCCGATTCGGCTCATCGGTGCGGCTCGGCCCGGCGCCGGGCCACCCGCGCGGCGAAGACTCCCGCCCCGAACCCGTTGTCGATGTTGACCACGGTCACGCCGGGTGCGCAGGAGTTGAGCATCGCCAGGAGCGCGGCGAGGCCGTTGAAGGACGCGCCGTACCCGACGCTGGTCGGCACCGCGACGATCGGGGTTCCCACCAGCCCGCCCACCACGCTGGGCAGCGCGCCTTCCATTCCGGCGACGACGACCAGGCAGTCGCTGTCGGTCAGCGCTTCCCGCTCGGCCAGCAGCCGGTGCAGTCCGGCGACCCCGACGTCACAGATGCGGCGTACGCCGGCGCCGAAGCAGCCCGCGACGAACGCCGCCTCGGCAGCGACCGGTTCGTCGCTGGTGCCCGCGGACACCACCGTCACCCGGCCGGTCGACGGCGGCATCACACCGACTGCGGCGCAGCGCGCTGTGCCGTCGATCAGCGCAGCGGGATGCGCGTCACGAATCGCGGCGATCGCTTCGTCGGCGAGGCGGGTGACCAGCGCGGGCCGGGAACCCGACTCCTCACTCAGCGCGGCGAGCAACGTCACGATCTGCTCGGGAGTCTTGCCGGCGCCGTAGACCACCTCGGGGTCACCGGTGCGGATTCCGCGGTGCCCGTCGACCCGCGCGAAGCCGAGGTCCGTGTAGCCGCTCAGCGGCGCGGTGCCGAGCGCCCGCATCGCGGCGTCGACGTCCGTTGACCCGTCGGCCACGGCACCCAGCAGCCGCTGAAGTTCCGCCGAGTCCACGTCCGCGCCCTCGCCCACCACCCGATAGAGGCGTCGGCTTGGCCGACCCTGACCCGTCGACGATATGCCGGGCTCCGGCGGCCGCCGCCGGTAGGCTTCGCTGTTGTGCTTCCGCTCGACCGACCGCTGCTCGACGAGATCACTCTCGGCGCTGCCGGGGGTGCATTCCTCGCGCTGGTCGCGAGCGTGGCGGCGAACCTTCGGATCGGGAAGCTGCGTCGCAGCCTGAACGTCCTCGACGGGCCCGAAGGTCCGGAGAGCGTGCTCGACGCCTTGCGGCGGGCCAACGCCGACACCGACGCGTTGCGCAACGAGCTGGCCTACGCCAAGCGTGATCTCGACATCGCCCGTGGGGATCTGGCTGACGCGCTGCGCCACGTGTCGGTCGTGCGGTACGACGCCTTCGGCGACATGGGTGGCCGGTTGTCGTTCACCGCGGCTCTGCTCGACGACGCCGGTGACGGCCTGGTCATCACCTCGATCAACGGGCGTACCGAGTCGCGGGCCTACGCCAAAGGGGTGAAGGGCGGTCACAGCGACCAGTCGCTCTCGCCCGAGGAGACCCAGGCGATCGGCCTGGCGCTCGGCCGCAAGGTCAAGTCGTAGCCGGTCGCGACGCGATGTCTGCCCGCTACGCCTACCTCGGTCCGGAGGGCACCTTCGCCGAGGCGGCGCTTCGCTCGATCCCGCAGGCCGCTGACGCGCAGCGCCTGCCGTGTGTGTCGGTGGCCGACTCCCTCGACGCGGTACGTCGCGGCGACGTGCTCGCTGCCCTCGTACCGCTGGAGAACTCGATCGAAGGCTCGGTTTCCGAGACTCTCGACGAGCTGGCCTCCGGGGACGAGCTGCAGATCGTGCGCGAGGTGTTGCTGACCGTCTCGTTCGCGCTGCTGGCCAGGCCCGGGACCACCCTCGATGCGATCTCGACGGTGACGACGATGCCGCACGCCGAAGCGCAGGTCCGCGGCTGGCTTCGTCGTACGTTGCCGGACGCGAAGTTCATCGCGGCGGCGAGCACCGCCGGAGGGGCGAGTGCCGTCGCGGCGGGCGAGGCTGACGCGGCGGTCGCGGCGCCGCTGGCGGCCGAGCGCTACCAGCTCGAGGTGCTCGCCGACGACATCGCCGACAACCCCGGCGCGGTCACCCGGTTCGTGCTCGTGAGCCGGCCGGTCCCACCGCCGCCGGTCACCGGAGCGGACAAGACGACGGTGGTGGCCTACATCGCCGACGACCACGCCGGGGCGTTGCTCGAGCTGCTCACCGAGTTCGCGGTGCGCGGCGTGAACCTGACGCGCATCGAGTCCCGGCCGACCGGGGTCGGGCTGGGCCGCTACTGCTTCTCGATCGACGCCGAGGGCCACGTCGAGCAGCAGCGGGTCGGCGAGGCGCTCGCGGCGATGAAGCGACTGTGCGCCGACGTGCGGTTCCTCGGGTCGTACCCGGCCGCCGCACGCACACCGATCGCGGAGAAGTCCGGCACGAGCGACGGCGACTTCGCCGAGTCGAAAGCGTGGGTCGAGTCGCTGCGGGCGGGCACCGAGCGGCGCTAGCCACGTGCCGACGGCGGGTCGCGCTACCTGTGTCGACGCGGACTGATCATTTAAGGCATCGTTACTGCTGCAAGACCCCCGCGGCTGGGCGCGGGGGTCTTGCCTTGTCCAGCCCGACCGCCGCCAACCGGGTTGCGCCGCTTCCCTAGGCTGACTGGTTGTGATCGACCTTCGCGCGATGCGGGACGACCCCGACGCCTTCCGCGTCAGCCAGTCCGCGCGGGGCGCTGACCCGGGTGCCGTCGACACCGCCCTTGCGGCGGACGAGCGCCGCCGGGCTGCGGTGACCCGCGCCGACTCGTTGCGCGCCGAGTCCAACGCCGCGAGCAAGGCCATCCAGTCCGCGTCCGCCGCCGAGCGTCCCGCGCTGATCGAGCGCGCGAAGGAGCTCAAGGAGGCGGTGAAGGCGGCGGAGGTGGAGCAGGACGAGGCCGACGTGGCGCTTCGGGCGGCGGCGTATGCGATCGCGAACCTCGTGGAGCCGGACGCGCCGGTCGGCGGCGAGGCCGACTCCGTCGTCGTCGAAACCGTCGGCGAGGTGCCGGCGTACGACTTCGACGTCCGCGACCACGTCCAGCTCGGGGAACTGCTCGGCGCGATCGACCTCGAGCGCGGGGCGAAGGTCAGCGGCTCCCGGTTCTACTTCCTGACCGGGCCGGGCGCGCTGCTCGAGCTCGCGCTGGTCAACCTCGCGATGGAGCAGGCGGCGGCAGCAGGCTTCGTACCGGTCATCGCGCCGGCGGTGGTCCGACCCGAGGCGATGGAAGGCACCGGATTCCTGGGCGCGCACGCCGCGGAGGTCTACCGGCTCGAAGCCGACGACCTCTACCTCGTGGGGACCAGCGAGGTCGCGCTGGCCGGCATGCACGCGGACGAGGTGCTGGACGCCACCGGCTTGCCGCTGCGCTATGCGGGATTCTCGTCCTGCTTCCGCCGAGAGGCCGGCTCGTACGGCGTGGACACCCGCGGCATCATCCGGGTCCACTGGTTCGACAAGGTCGAGATGTTCTCCTACGTAACTCCGGAGGAGGCGGTCGCCGAGCATCGGCGCCTGCTGGCCTGGGAGAAGGAGTTCCTCACCAAGCTCGAGCTGCCGTTCCAGGTGCTCGACATCGCCACCGGCGACCTCGGGTCCAGCGCGGCGCGCAAGTTCGACTGCGAAGCGTGGTTCCCGTCGCAGGCCCGCTACCGCGAGCTGACGTCGACGTCGAACTGCACGACCTTCCAGTCGCGGCGGCTCAACATCCGCTACCGCACCGACGCCGGGCCGGCGCCGGTCGCGACCCTCAACGGCACGCTGTGCGCGATCGCCCGCACGATCGCCTGTCTGCTCGAGGTCCATCAGCAGGCGGACGGCTCGGTGCGGGTGCCGGCCGCGCTGCGTCCTCACCTCGGCGGCCGCGAGGTCCTCGAGCCCGTCGGCTGATCCGGTGACACCTGCAGTCGTCGCGACCGACCTCGACGGCACCGTCGTACGCAGTGACGGCACGATCTCGCCCCGCACCCGCGCCGCGCTCACCCGGGCGCGCGCGGCCGGCGCCCTTGTGGTCGTCGTCACCGGCCGACCGCCCCGGTGGCTCGCCGGGATCGGTGAGGCCCTCGGCCACGACGGCATCGCGATCTGCGCGAACGGCGCACTGACCTACGACCTGGCGACCGGGCGGGTCATCGCGTCGCGCCCGATCGGGCTCGACGTCGTACGCACCTTGATGGCCCAGCTTCGCGCGTCGGTGCCGGGCGTGGTGTTCGCGGTCGAGCGGGTCGACGGCCAGTTCGCCCACGAGTCGGCGTACCTGCCGAGGTGGGAGCCTGAGCCCACCACGATCGTCGGCGACCTGGAGCAGGTGTTCGACGTACCGATCGCCAAGGTGCTCGGTCGGGTGGAAGGCGTCGACTCCGACCGGCTGCTCGCGGCGGCACGGGCCTCGGTCGGCGACGGCCTGGCGACGCTGACCCACTCCTCGATCGACGGGTTGCTCGAGGTCATGGCGTACGGCGTGACGAAGGCCACGACGCTCGACCACTGGCTGGCGGCGCGGGGACTGAGCGCGGCCGACGTCGTCGCCTTCGGCGACATGCCCAACGACCTCGAGATGCTCACGTGGGCGGGCCGCGGGGTGGCGGTCGCCAACGCCCACCCGGACGTGCTCGCCGTGGCCGACGAGGTCACCGCCTCCAACGACGACGACGGGGTCGCCGTCGTACTCGAGCGCCTCTTCCCCTAGCGCCCCGGGCCTTGGGCCCTGCACGAAGTAGCACACAACCCGCTGCGGTATGCGCGGATTGCCCGATTTGTCGGGTCGCCGGGAGGTAGTTGTGTGCTACTTCGAACCCGTGGGGGTGGGGTGGCGGGTCAGGCGTCAGGCGAAGCGGGCGATGCTCGCTACGCCGGCGAGCATGCAGTAGACCGCGAACGGGTTGAGGCGGTTGGTCTGGAAGTAGCGGGTCAGGAACTTCGTCGCGATGAGGGCTCCGACGAACGCCGCGGCGGCGCCGGCCATGGCCTGCCCGCGGATGCCGTCGCCGAGCGGACCGGTGAAGTCCGGGATCTTCAGCAAGCCGGCGGCAAGGATGATCGGCGTCGCCAGCAGGAAGGCGAACCGAACCGCCTGCTCGTGGTCCAGACCGCGCGCCAGGCCCGTCACCATCGTGACCCCGGACCGGCTGATGCCCGCGAACAGCGCGAGCACCTGCGCGAAGCCGATCCACACCGCGTCCACCGGCCGCACCCGGGTGACGACCGCCTCGTCGAGCTCGTCGCTGCTCAGCGTCTCGGCGGGACGCGTCTCCGCCTCGGCGCGCGCGAGGGCGCGGCGGCGCAGCCGCTCGCCGGCCAGCAGGATGAAGCCGTTGACGGTCAGGAAGATCGCGGCGGCGAGCGGCTTGGCGAACACCACTCGCAGCTCGTGTTCGAGGACGAGCCCGGTGATGCCGGCGGGGATCGAGGCGATGACCAGCAGCCACGCCATGCGCTCGTGCACGGTCTCGACCTTGCGTTTGCCGATCGAGCGGAACAGGCCCTTCACGATCTCGACCCATTCGCGCCAGAAGAACAACAGCAGCGCCAGTGCCGTCGCGACGTGGAGTACGACGATGAAGGCGAGGTACGGCGACTCGCCGACGGACTCGTCTCCGACGGCCTGCGACCAGCTCCCGCCGAGCCAGTGCGGCAGCAGTACGGCGTGGCCGAGGCTCGACACCGGGAACAGCTCGGTGACGCCCTGCACGGCTCCGATGACGATCGCCTGCAGGAAGGTGAAGTGATGGTGCATCAGAGATAGAGCCCCGAGCCCGATCCGCTCTGCGGGCCGGAGTTGGGGCCCGACGGCAGCGCGCGTTGTCGCATCTCGTCCAGCTGCGCGCGGGCCGCCATCTGCTGGGCGAACAACGTCGCCTGGATCCCGTGGAAGAGCCCTTCGAGCCAGCCCACCAGCTGGGCCTGCGCGACGCGAAGCTCGGCATCGGAAGGCACCTCGTCGCCGGTGAAGGGCAGCGACAGTCGGGTCAGCTCTTCGCGGAGGTCGGGCGCAAGGCCGGTCGAGAGCTCTTTGATGGAGCTTTCGTGGATCTCCTTGAGCCGCATGCGGCTCGCCTCGTCGAGCGGCGCGGCCCGCACTTCCTCGAGCAGCTGCTTGATCATCGAGCCGATCCGCATCACCTTCGCGGGTTGCTCGACCATGCCGCCGACGTTCTCGCCGTCCTCGCGCTCGCCGTCGCCGTTCTCGTCTTCGATGGGTGAACCGTCGGGGCCGACGGTGACGATGCGGACCGGCTCAGCGGGATCGGCAGGGGTGCTCATGTCGCTATCGTCTCCTGGCCAGCGGCTGACCACACGCCCCGGGGTGGGTGAGGCCAGCGGCCTCGATCGGCATCACCCGTCCTTGCGCCCTGCGGGCTAACGGTAGGGGACCTCGCTCCAGGTACGGCCGCTGTCGTAGCTGGTGACGAACGCCGGCGAGGTGTCGCTGGTCACGCCGACGATGTGGCTGGGGCTGATGTAGGCCGCAAACGTGACGATGCCCGGCACGTCCGCACGGGTCCACCGGTGGCCGTGGACATAGGTGAGGTACGGCGCGCCCAGACCAGTGGTGACGAGCAGGTCGTCAGCGGTCCCGGCCGACAGCGTCCCGACGGCGGCGCGAACGTGCGGCAGGTTGGCGATGTTGGTCCAGTGCCGGCCGGAGTCGACCGACTCGAACAGGCTGCCGATTCCGCGGACCGGTGTGCACTCGGCGGCCAGCCCGTTCTGGCTCCACGCCGCAAAGGCCTGGCTCTCGCCGAGGCACGGGTTCGTCTCGTGCCGCCAGCTGTAGCCGTCGTCGTCCGTTGCCCACAGATCCTTGCCGCCGGTGACGTAGATCGCGTGGCCGCGAAGCGTCAGGGTCGCGTCGTAGCTGTCGACCGGTTTGACCGACGACACCCGGACGAGCTGCGGCGAGGTGAGCGTGGCCTGGAACAGTCGCAGTCGCGCGCAGCGGGCACACGAGCGGACCAGCGCCCAGACGACGCCGTGCGCGGTTTCGAGATCCGCGATGTAGCCGGGACTGGGCAGCGTGTGCCAGGTCAGGCCGCCGTCGTCCGTGGACTGGTAGTCGGCACCGAAGCTGAAGCCCTGGTCCGCGTCGGCGAACCGCACGGTGCCTTGGGGCGCGGGACGGGGAGTCTCGATCGACCACGTCGTCCCGCCGTCGGTGGTGCGGGCGAGGCCGCCGACGACGGTGCCGCCCGGGACTTCCAGGCCGCCGGTGACCCAGCCTTCGGACTGCGTCACGAAGCTGACGGAGGCAGGTACCAGCAGCGACAACGCCGGATGTACGACGAGGTCGCCCTCGCCGCCGTCGAGCGAGTCCGGGGTGTCGCTTTGCCTCGCGGCGGCGACCTGCAGCTTCTGGTCACTGCTGGACTTGTGCAGCGAGACGAGGGCGGGGGCTGCTGCGCCGACGACGACGAGACTCACCGCGCCCGCCAGAGCCGACTTCATGCGCCGACGCCGGCGGCCGCGGCGCCGGATCGCCTCCCAGGCGCCGGGTGGCGGGGCGAGCTCGTCACCTCGCCCGCGCAGCAGCGAGTCGAAGTCGAGGTCGGGCCCGAGGTCGTCGCTCATCGCGAGTCCTCGAGCAGCGCCTGCAGCCTCGCCCGTGCGTCGTACAGGTCGCGCTTCACAGTGCCCGGAGCGACGCCGAGCTGGCGGGCGATGCCGTCGACCGGGAGGTCCGCGAAGTAGTGGAGGACGACGACCTGTGCCAGCCGGCGGGGCAGGCTCTCCACGAGCATCCGGATCTCGGGCGCCGGCTCGGTGGGCGCGGTAGCGGTGGCGGTCGCCGTCTTGCGCAGCGCGACGCGCTCCCGCTCGCTGCGCCGCCACCGGTCACGGATCAGGTTCAGCGCGGTCGTGTAGAGATAGGCGCGGGGATCCTGGACTGCGCTCCAGCGGCCGAGGAGTCGCGCGAACGCTTCGGCGGCGATGTCGTGGGCCGCCTCGTCGTCACCGACCATCCGGCGACACCAGCCGGCGAGGGGGGCGTAGTGAGCTCGAAAGATCGCCTCACCGGTCGGCGCGGCGTCCACGGCACCCTCCACCACTGACCGGGGACACCCAGTATCGAGCACCGCGACAGCGACGTTCACGATCTTCAGACGGTCGAGGCGACGGTTCGGTTGGGGCCGACTACTGGACGGTCAGCACAACCTTGCCGATGTGCTGGTTGCTGGCGACGAGCAGGTGCGCTTCAGCCACCTGGTTCATCCGCAACGTCGTGTGTACGACGGGCTTCACGCGTCCGTCGGCGATCATCGGCCACAGGCCGTCGACGACCGCAGCGCAGATGTCGGCCTTCTCGTCGAGCGGCCGGGCGCGAAGCGATGTCGCGTGGATGGTCGCTCGCTTGGTCAGCAGGCTGCTGAGGTTGAGCTCGGCCTGCGTCCCACCCTGCAGCCCGATGATCACCAGCTGACCGTTCGCGGCGAGCGCGCTGACGTTGCGTTCGAGGTAGGCCGCGCCCATGATGTCGAGAATCACGTCGGCTCCGCGGCCGTTGGTGGCCTCGAGTGTGGCGTCGACGAAGTCTTCGTCGCGGTAGCTGATCGCGACGTGTGCGCCCAGCTCGCGGCAACGCTCGACCTTCTCCGCGGGGCCCGCGGTTGCAACGACGTTGGCGCCCAGGGCGCGGGCCACCTGAATCGCCATCGTGCCGATGCCGCTGGCGCCGCCGTGGACCAACAGGGTCTGGCCCGCGGTGAGCCGGGCGATCATCACCAGGTTCGACCAGACGGTCGCGCACACTTCCGGAAGTGAGCCGGCGGTGACGAGGTCGACCCCGGCGGGGACCGGCATCACCTGCCCTTCGGCGGCGACTGCGAGCTCCGCCTGCCCACCGCCCGCGAGCAGCGCGCACACCTCATCGCCCACCGCCCATCGATTGACGCCCTCGCCGACCGCGACCACACGCCCGCTGCATTCCAGCCCGAGCACGTCGGTGACCCCTGGCGGCGGTGGGTAGACGCCGAGGCGCTGAAGGAGGTCGGCGCGGTTCACCGCACTGGCGACCACTTCGATCAGGACCTCGCCCGGGCCGGCCTCGGGATCGTCGTGCTGGCTCCAGTGCAGGACGGCGATGTCGCCGGCGCCGCTGCAGTGCACCGCCTTCACGATCGTTACGCTACGCAGCGCAACGGCGGTGCGCGTGCGGAGGAGCAAGGTTCAGCCGTTTGGCGTTGTGAGCCGCTACAACAGGGGGATGATGTTGCTATGACCGCGGAGGAGTCGACGCTTTTCGCTCGCGTCGAGCGCGACATCCCCAAGATCGCGCGGCGGATGCTGGACCGGTTCGTCACCGAGATTCCGCTGTACGGCATGTTGCCCCGTGAGCAGCTCGAGGGTGAGATCGCGCAGATCACGACGGGTGCGCTCCGGCTGTTCTTCCGCTCGCTGTGCTCGACCGAACCGATCTACGACGACGAGCTGGTCGAGATCCGCAGCTCCGCTGCGCGACGCGCCGAGGAGCGGGTGCCGCTCGACGCGGTTCTCGCGGCCTACCACGTCGGCGGCCGGATCGGCTGGGAGGCGCTCGTCGACGCCGCCCGCCCGGAGGAGCGCGACCAGCTGGTCGTCGCCGCGGGCCGGGTGCTGGAGTTCGTCCACCAGGTCACCGGCGCGGTCGCCTCGGCCTACCTCGAGGAGCGGCAGAGCATCTACGGCGAAGAGCGCGACGCGTTGCGCGCGGTGGCTTCGGCGCTGCTCGCCGGTGAGCCCGCTGACAAGCTCGCGGCGCGGGTGGGGCTGACGGTCGCGCCGGCATACGTCGTCCTGGAGATCGCGATCGGTGATCATCCGGACGAGGGCGAGCACGGTGTCGGCGGCGCGGTCGCGGCTCGCCGCAAGCTACGACGGGTCCAGGGCCGGCTGGAGCGGTGGGCGGGCCAGCCGGTGCTCGGGTTGCTCGAACCGGCCGGAGGTCCAGCCCTGATCGCCACGATGCCGGAGGACGCCGACAAGGTCGTTCTCGGGCTGTCCGAGCTGATGGTCGACCTCAACGAGGCCGCCGGCGCGACGGTGACCGCGGGTGTGGCGGTTGCGTCGACCGTCTCCGATTTGGTCAACGCCGCGCAGCAGGCCGGCGACGTGCTCTCCCTCGCGACGGGTCTGGGGCGCGGTCCGGGCGCCTACTCGCTGTCCGACGTACTGCTGGAGTACCAGCTCTCGCGGCCCAGTGACGCGCTTCCCGAGCTCGGGCTGTTGCTCGAGCCGCTCGAGCGCAACCCGGACCTCGTGCTCACGTTGCAGACCTACCTCGAGCACGACCTCGATCGGCGGGGGACGGCGGCGGCGCTGCACGTGCACCCGAACACGCTCGACTACCGGCTGCGCCGGGTGGTCGACCTCACCGGCATCGACCCGGCGACTTCCCGCGGGTTGCAGCTCGTCGGGGCCGCGCTGGCTGCCCGCCGGCTGCGCGGCGACTAGCCAGACCAGCTCAGGAAGCCGAAGCCGGCAGCAGCTGCACGCTGTAGACCTTCGCCGTCGTGCCCGCAGGCAGGTAGACGCGCGCTTCGACGACCTGGCCGGCTGGCGGCGCCGGCGGATCGTCGCTGAACACCGAGTGACCTCGGAATACCGGCGTAGGTCCCGAGGAAGCGAGCGAGACGGGCACCGTCACCGTGGTGAGGCCACCGGTGGCAGGCAGGATGCGCCGCCCGATCAGCTGGGAGGTGCCGGCGTTCCACGCCTCGACGTTGATCGGCCCGTTGCTCATCAGCTGCACGTTGAGGGCGTAGTTGCCTGCTGGTTCGTTGAAGTAGGCGCCGTCGAGCAAGTAGCCGCCGACCGGGTCGGTCGTCGTCATGTTCCACTCGGGCGCGGGGCCCGTGACGAGCGGCCGCCCGATCTCGCTTCGCGCCGCCCAAGCGGGCACTGCTGAGTGTTGGCTCCAGCCCCCGAGAGCCACGGCGGTGGCACCAGGGGGCGGCGCCCATTCGAAGACCCACACGCCGCCGTCGTGGATCAGCAACTCGGCATTCATGTCGTCGGCGAGGTGGGCAATCAGGCGAAGCGAATCGGCCACCGAACTGGGCTCGATGCCTTGATAGGGCACCACGACGAAGAAGATCTCGCGCCCGAAGACGGGTGCGAGGACGGTCCGGCCCCCGCTCTCCGGACCGGTGTAGGCGTAGGTCACGTCGCGCGCGGCAAACCGTCCGACCACTCCGTTGGAGGCGATCACCTCGGCATTGCTGGGGATCAGCCGCTCTGCGTGGTCGAGCGCGTGCACGGCCGCTGAATCGACGCGGTCCCACTGCGTACTGAGATGAGGTAGCCAGACGCCGGCCCAAGCGACGGTGTTGGCCAGGCTTGCTACGAGCAGGACGGTGACGGCCGGCCCGCCCCAGCGACGTTGCACCAGCGTGCGAGCGGCAAGGATGCCCGCCACGACGAGCGGGGCCCAGAGCGCGGCGTATTGAAACCCTTGCGCCGAGAACACCGGTCCGCCGACGCCGTTTTCGACAGCGGTGACGGCGGCCAGAGGCAGCCCCCACGGCGACAACAGCCCGATGAACCCCGCCGGTGAGATGAGCGCCCAGTAGTTGCGAGGGTGCTGCGAGAGCGAACTGATCAGCGCGCCCGGATGCCGCGCCAGGTCGAGGATGCCGCTTGCCGCGTGATGCTTCTTGCCGGCGCCCAATCCGTTGGAGCGCAGAATGTCGCTGACAAGAGAGCCGGTGCCGGTCGCGCCGCCGACGTGAGACTCGACGACGAACCCGGCGGCGCCACCCAGAAGGAGCGCCAAGCTCGGTCGCAGCCGTCGACGATCGGCGCTCACGCTGGCGGCCAGCCCGCAAAGACCCACGGCCGCGAGGTAGGTCATCGCGATGTCGCCACACAGCGCGCAACACGTCGCCCACGCGATGAGCTGACGGAGGTGCCGGTAGTACAACGCGCGCAGCGTCAACACCACGAACGGCGCGGCGAGGGTGATGTCCAGATGGATGTCGAAGGAGATCGCCCAATAGATCCACGGGTTGCAGGTGAGGAGGACGAGGCTGATGGCTGCGACAGACCAGTCGGGCATCGGGAGGCCGAGCGACCGCTCGTGGAGGAGCCGCACGAGCCAGGTGAACGCAATCAGCTCGGCGCTCACCACGCCGAGGTCCTGCACTGCCAGCGGTGCGTAGCCCCCGAGACCGAAGTGGGTGATGAGCGCGATCGGCCACATCAGGAATACGGAGTGGTCGTGCCAGAACGGCTCATTGCCGAATGAGTCGGTCGGGTTCAGATGGCCGTGCGCGATGTGTGACCACGCCTGCCAGTACTGCGCGTAGTCGTTGGTCAAGCTGAAGTGCCGCCACAGCACGGAGCTCCACCACAGCATCACGCCGAGCTGGACGGCGAAGACAACGACGGCTACTCGGCGTACCCGGCGGAGCCCGGCCCCCTGCTCACCGGGCATCAGCCCGGCCCGAAGCGGATGGCGAGGATGGTCGAGTAGCCGAACGGGTAGCCACGCGATGCGCTGACCAGGTTGGCTTCGAAGTAGACCGGGTCGGAGTTGGCGTTGGTCGCGCGAAGGACGAAGGTGGCGGTGCCGTCGGCGTCTGTCGTCGCGGTCACAGGGGTCTGGCCTTGCGGGTGGCCGTTGATGCGCACTGTCGCGTACTCGAGTCCGGCCTGGGCGTAGATGATCTGCCCGAGCGAGATGGGAACGCCGCTGCGACGGATCGGCCGGTCGAGCCGATCCAGCAGCTGTGCGGTGACCGTGACCGGTTGACCGACCCGCACCGGATGGCTGATCGCGCTGGGATCGAGGGCGACGTGCAACGTCGACGGGTTGTACGCCGCGGTGTGGCTGACCGCCGCCGGGCTGTCGCTGAACGCGACGACCTGGAACCCGCCGCTGATCGGCGGCTGTGCGAAGAAGCTCGGCGACTGCAGCGTGTAGCTCGTGCTCGCGCCGGGGGCGAGCTCATGCGGACCGCGGATCACCTGCCAGAAGGTCGTGAGGTTGCCGCCCTCGTCCACGGAGAAGGCGGGCGTGACGGCATGGTCGGTGCGGTTGTGCACGGCGACGGTGATCTGGTCGACGGTCGCGAGTTGGCCCGTCGTACGAATCCCGATCACGTCGACCGTCAGGGGCGGCGCGGTCATGAGGGCTGCCGCAAAGAGCGCGGCACCGGCCGCGGCGGGAAGACCGACCGCGAAAGCGCGGGTCGCATACGACGGTAGCCGTTCGCCCTCGCGCGCCGACCAGGTCACCGTCACCGCCGCCACCACGGCGGCCGGGATGAGCGCGATGAAGTAGTTGCCGAACGAGCGCGACGCGAAGAACAGCACGATCGAGGGCAGCACGAAGATCGTCTGCTTCACTGCGGGCGGACCGATCGCGACGAGCGCGAGCAGGCCGATGAGGACCGCGAGCGACAGTGCGGCGAACAGCCGCAGGTCGCCGCCACCGACGTGCAGGAACAGGCTCAACCCCACGAGGCCTTGGCCGGCGGGGACGATGTCGCCCGCCATCGGCGTCGTGATGTGGTGCCACCAGGCGACCGGGCTGTGGATCAGGTAGTCGACGTTGGTCAGCGCGAAAGCACCTACGGTCCAGCCGAGGTAGCGCGCGGGCACGGCCAGCCCCCCGCGCCAACCGCGGATCGCCGCAGCCTCGCGCCACAACGCGACGAGCAGGAACGGTACGACGAACCACGGCGTCTGCTTGATCGAGACCGCAAGTCCGAGCGCGACCGGTCCGTAGGCGTAGCGCCAGCTCGGTGAGGTCGCGAAGCAGTCCCACCGGTACGCCGCGACGATGACGAACGGCACGAACAGCGCGTCAGTGACGCCACCGACCGCGAAGCTCACGTAGAACGCGAGGCCGCCGACGATGACCGCGAGTGGCGCAAGGCGTCGCGGCGTGAGCACGAACAGCAGCACGGTCGAGGCCAGCCATGCGATCACGTTGATGACCACGGCGAGCTGCGAGTGCACCCCGAGCATCAGCAATGGCAGGTAGAGCAGGAAGGCGAGCGCCGGGTAGGACAGCGAGGTGACCGGCGTCCCGTCGAGATGGAACGTGTAGCCGTTCGGCGAGACGTGGTAGGCCGCGAACGACGGCGCCATGCTGTGCAGATACGGGTTCGCGCCGTGGTGGGCGAGCACCGCGGCGTACTGGTCGAAAGCGATCTCGTCGGTGCCGTACGCCGGTGAGCCGTAGACCTGGGTGATGCTGGTGATCGCCACGGCGCCGAGGGTCAGCACGAGCAGGATCCACGGCAGCGCCCTGGGTGCGGGCGCGACTCGGGTCCAGGCGATGACGAGCGTGGCCAGTCCGGCAATCGCGAGCACGATCGACGCCGCGATCACCGCGGGGAACTCGGTCGCGGCCAGCGAGATCTGGATCGACAGCCCGAGCAGCATCAGCGCGGCGAGCGTCCACCAGGCTCGGTCGAGCGACGCGGCGCCGTCCAGGTCAGTCACCGGGAAGCTGGATGACTTGGACGTTGCCGATCTGCGGGGTGCCGACGAAGTCGTAGAGGTGCGTGTCGTCGAGACCGGGCGCGAGTGCGACGCTGTCGCCGGCCGCCGGCACGGCGCCGGTCTGCGAGTCGGTGCCGAGGTCGACCAGCGCGACGGCTCGCGCCGTCGGCGACCCGCCGAGCACGAACAGCGTCTGCCCTGACGGTGCCATCGCCAGACCGACGCCGTTCATGGTGAGAGTGAACTGCGCTTGGGTCTGGCCCGACGCCAGGGAGATCTCATTGATCTGCCCGGAGCGGGTGAGGACGTAGATCGAGGACTGGTCCGGCGTCGGTTGTACGCCGACACTTTCGTGGGGCACCGCGATCGTCTTCTGCACCTGGTGGGTCTGCAGGCTGACGACGGCCACGCTGTCCCCGCCGGTCAGCACGTACCCGGTGGTGCCGTCGTCGCCGGTCGCGACCGCAGTCGCCGGGCCGGCCAGCGGGATGGTCGCGACCACGGCGGCGGACTTGCCGTCACAGATTTCGACTGCGCCGGTCTTCGCCGTACCGAGGCCGACAGCTAGCTGACCGTTGACCGACTGGGCCACCGACGTGGCGTCGGCATCGGCCGGCGCGATGTCGAGCACCTTCCCGTCGCTCATCCGGATCTCGGTGAGCGTCTTGACCCGGCGCGTGCCGGCGAGCACCCAGACCCGACCGTCAGTGCTGGGGCTCGTACCCGAGATCGTGCCGGCGCTGGCCGGCACGATCCGCGGAGGTACGGCGGGGGCAGCGGGCGGCTTGCCGGACGATCCCGACGAGCACGCCGCTGCCACCACGGTCGTCCCGGCCAGCAGGACGGCCCAACGCGATTGCTGGTGCACCGGCTCGGCTACCGCCCGCACCAGTCGAACGCGGACGCCTGGTTCAGGAAGTGCTGCGAACGACCGCGAGCGCACGCGTGGTGCGCAGCGTGGAGGTCACGGCCCCTGCGGAGAACGTCGCGTGCTTGTGGGTCGACGCCCCGCCCGGGATCAGCCGGAACAGGTGATCGGTGGCGTGCACCGGCGTGCCGGTGATGGTGAGCTGCACCGACGGCCGGCCCTTGGCGACGTGGATCTCGTTGCCCTCACGGAAGAAGCCGACCCCGAAGGCGCACACCGACGCCTCGCCCTTGGCGAGGTGTTTGTCCGCCGAGACGTTGGTGACGCGGCTGATCACGACGTTGACCGGTCGCGCGAACGCGGTCGGCGGAACGACGACCTTCAGGTGGCACTTGTGGAAGACGCCGGCCGCGTTGCCGCCCGCCGCGTCGACGATCGTCGAGGAGATGGTCGCACCGAACCCGGGCGCCGTCGGGCCGCCGCCGCCCCCACCGGGACCGTAGGCGAAGCTTGCCGCCGGCGCCGCGCACAGCGCAGCCGCCGCGAAACCAGCGACCAGAGTCTTGCGTCCCCGCATTGCTGCTCCCATCCCCGCGAAGGTAGGTCTACCTTGATCGTTTTGGGAGTATATGGGGATGAACGCCAGATGACGCTAGGTGGTCGTTTCGGCAACGAGCGAGCGCAGCGCGGCGATCATGTCGGCGGCTGCAGCGCCAGCGCCCGGGGACAGCGCCGTGAAGCCGAAGAAACCGTGGATCATGCCGTCGTAGCACTTCGCGCGCACCTCGACTCCGGCGGCCTCGAGCGCTTTCGCGTAGGCCAACCCTTCGTCGCGCAACGGGTCGAACTCGGCGACGCCGATGACAGCCGGCGCGACCCCCGAAAGGTCGCTCGCCCGGATCGGGGACAGCCGGGGGTCGGCGTGGTCGGCACCCTCCGGGACGTACTGCGTGCTGAACCAGAGCATGTCGTCGGCGGTCAGGAAGTAGCCCTCGGCGTTCGCCACGCGTGACGGGTAGTCCGCGTCCGCCGCGAAGTCGACGCCGGGGTAGATGAGGAACTGCGCGGCCAGTCTCGGCCCGCTGTCCCGAACGGCCTGCGCGACGCCCGCCGAGAGGTTGCCGCCCGCGCTGTCGCCGCCGACGATGATCCGGTCCGGGTCGTCGCCGAGGGTGGCGACGTTGGCGGCGACCCACTTCGTGGCGGCGAGGCAGTCTTCGAAGCCGGCCGGGAACGGATGCTCTGGCGCGAGCCGGTAGTCGACGCTGACCACGACCATCTCGCCGTCACGGCAGATCAGCCGGGCCTGGTCGTCGTGGGTCTCGATGTCGCCGATCACGAAGCCGCCGCCGTGGAAGAACGCCATCGTGGGGACCGGCCCCTCGACGTCGGGTCGGTAGACACGTGCCGGTATCGGCCGGGCCGGGCCGGGGATCGTGATGTCCTCGACCGACTTCACCTGCGCCAGGGACGCGACGTTGCGTACGCCGACCGTCGCGGCGCGAAACCCGTCACGCGCCTGCTGCGCGGTGCCGGAAGAGATCGACGGTGCGCCCGCGGTGGCGATGAAGTCGAGGATGCTCGCGATGTTCGGATCGAGCGGCATGCTGCTGCCTCCTGTCGCGGCGTCGCTAGACGTGTGACGACGAGCTGAACGCCCGCCACATCATGGCGTACGGGCCGTCGGCGGTGATGAGGGTCTCGTGATCGCCGTCCTCCACGACCCGCCCGGCGTCGACGACGAGGATCCGGTCGGCGCCCTGGGCCGTCTGGAGTCGATGCGCGATCAGGATCGACGTGCGACCGTTCGCGACCACGTCGATCGCCCGCGTCACCACGGCTTCCGCGGCGAGGTCGAGCGTGGCGGTCGCCTCATCGAGAAGCAACACCGCCGGGTCGACCAGCAGTGCACGCGCCAGGCAGACGAGCTGGCGCTGGCCGGCGGACAGTGAGCGCCCCCGCTCGGCGATCGCGGTCTGGTAGCCGTCGGGCTGTGCCTCGACCCAGTCGGCGAGCCCGACCTGACGGCAGACTTCGGCGACCTCCTCGTCTGTCGCCTCGGGCCGGCCGTAGCTGACGTTGTCCCGCACCGTGCCGGTGAACAGGAAAGGCTCCTGCGGGACGTACCCGAGGCAGCGCCGGTAGTCGACCGGGTTGAACTGCCGGAGATCGCGGCCGTCGATGAGGACCGCGCCGTGCGTCGGGTCGTAGAAGCGGGCGGCAAGCTTCATCATCGTGCTCTTGCCGGCACCGGTGCGCCCGACGAGCGCGACGCGCTGCCCTGCCGGGATCGTGACGTCGACTCCGCGCAGGGCGTCGACACTCGCACGGCGGTAGCGGTAGACGACGCCGTCGAAGCGAAGCTCGCCGCGCACCTCGTCGAGCTCGGCCGGGAGTGCCGGCAGTGGGGTGCTCGTCTGCTCCAGCAGCAGTGTGTGGATCTTGCGCATGCCGGCGCGCGCCTGCTGATAGGAGTCGAAGACTTGGGAGAGCTGCTGGATCGGCGCGAAGAACTGGGACAGCCACAGCACGAACGCGATGAGTACGCCGGTGAAGGCCGGGTCGTGATGCAGCCGCCCGACGCCGAGCCCGAGAACCACCGCGGTCGCGATCTGCTGCATCAGCTCGGTGGCCGCGACGTACCAGATCTGGATCGACAGTGCCGACAGGCCGGCGTCGCGGGTGTCGGCGCACAACGCGGTGTAGTTGGCCAGGTCGCGCTCCTGCCGGCCGTGCGCGTGGGTGACCCGCACCCCGCCGAGGGACTCGGCGAACGCGGCGTTGACGATCGCGATCGTGTCGCGCTGATGGTCGTAGGCGACCGTCGAGCGTCGCTGGTAGATGGCGGTCGCGACCACCATGGCCGGCAGGACGGCCATCGCGGCAAGGCCGAGTCGCAGGTCGGTGACGAGCAGGAAGATCGCGATCCCGACCAGAGTTGCGAGCGAGACGACGGCGTTGAGCAGACCGTTCTGGACGAGGTTGGACAACGTGTCGACGTCGCTGGTCACGCGGGTGAGGATCCGGCCGGAGAGCTCGGTCTCGTAGAAGTCCATCCCGAGGCGCTGGAGGTGGGCGAACACCCGGACCCGCAATGCGGCGAGCAGCCGCTCGGAGGCCTGGCCGGTGGCGATGGCCGACGCCCACATGTCCCACCAGTCGAACAGTGAGACCGCCGCGAAGACCACGGCGACCAGCAGCAGCGCCGAGGTGGAGTGCCCCACGACACCGTGGTCGACGCCAAGGCGGATCAGCTCGGGCTGTGCGAGCGTCGCCAGGGCGTCGCCGACGACGAGTGCAAGGCTTGCCGCCAGGATCAGCCGCTGCCGGTGCAGGAGACGTCGCAAGGTGACGGCGGTCTCGTCCGCCGCGGCCTCCTCGATCAGGCCGGCGGGCAGCTCGTCGTCGGCAGGCGGGAGCGCGTCGAGCTGTGCCTGCAGCTTGGGGTTGAGGGAGAGCAGGCCGGCGAAGCGACCGCCGCCTCCGCCCATCCCGGCCCCCGGTGCCCAGGTGCGCGCGGTCGCGGCGGGGACGATCGGCCGGCGCTGGCGCGGTGCCGCGTCGGCCTTGGTGGTCACCGGACTGAGCAAGGCCTGTGGCTGCGGCGCCGCGTCGAGCAGCTCGCGGTAGCGCGGGTTCGTCTCGATCAGCTCGTCGTGCCGCCCGACGGCGGTGATCTTCCCGGCTTCGAGCAGGACGACCCGGTCGGCAAGGCGCGCGGTCGACTCGCGGTGGGCCACGAGAAGCGTCGTGCGGTCGGTGTGCCATGACCGCAACGCGTCGTGGATCTGGGCTTCGACCGCGGCGTCGACAGCGCTGGTCGCGTCGTCGAGAACGGCGACGTCCGGATCGGACAGCAGCAGTCTCGCGAGCGCGACGCGCTGGCGCTGGCCGCCGGACAGGGTGAGGCCGCGTTCGCCGACGACCGTGTCGTAGCCGTCCGGGAGCTCGTCGATGAACTCGGCCGCTTGCGCTGCCTCGGCGGCTGCGCGGATGTCGTCGTCGGTCGCGTCCGGGCGGCCGTAGGCGATGTTGGCCCGGATGGTGTCGGAGAACAGGAACGCCTCTTCGAAGGCGATGCCGACGCGGGAGTGCACCGACGCGAGCGTCGCGGTACGCAGGTCGGCGCCGTCGAGCGTGACCGTCCCGGAGGTCGGGTCGTAGAACCGCGGGATCATCATCGCGAGGGTTGACTTGCCGGACCCGGAGGGCCCGACGAGGGCGAGGACCTCGCCGGGCGCGATCTCCAGGTCGATGTGGTCGAGAATCGTCGGCCCGCCCTCGGCGTAGCGGAAGGAGACGTCGCGGAGACTGAGCGCGCCGGGTCCGGGCGGCAACGGTTGGGCGTCGGCGGCATCGACGATCGTCGGGGCGGTCTCGAGGATCGCGACGATTCGTTCGACTCCGGCGCGGGCCTGCTGTGACAGCGCCATGACCGCGCCGATCATGCGGGCCGGCGCGGCGAGCTGGACGAGGTAGGTCGTGCAGGCCAGGAAGGTGCCCAGGCTGATCCGGTGGTGAAGGGCGAGCCAGCCGCCGATCAGCAGGACTCCGAGCTGGCCGAGCGTCGGCACGCTCTGCAGCGTCGCGGTGAACGAGGCGCGCTGTCGGGCGGCCCGTAGCCGGCCGGCGTACATGCTGCGGGCAGCGGCCATGACGCGCCCGATCTCGGCGTCCTCTTGGCCGAACCCCTTCACGACCCGAACGCCGGAGATCGACTCCTCGACGGTGTTGGTGAGCTCGGCCTCGCGTTGCGAGGCGTCCCAGCTGGCCGCGAAGACACCGGCGCGGGTGTGGGAGCCGAGGTAGGCGGTGAGCGGCACGACGATGCTCGCGACCAGGCCGAGCGGCCAGGACAGGATGAAGATCGCCACCACGCTGGCGAGCAGCTGCAGGGCGTTGGCAAGCACCTGCGGGCCCCATGCGAGGAACTGCTGGACCAGCGAGAGGTCGGCGCTCGCCCGTGACACGAGCTGGCCGGTGCGCAGCTGCTCGGCGGCGCCGGGGTCGAGTGACTGGAGGTGGTCGAAGATCCGGGAACGGAGCCGGAACTGGACGTCGTAGCTGACCCGGCCGGCCCGCCAGCGCCGCGCGCGGGTCGCGAAGAAGCGCACGATGCCGAGCGCGAAGAGCGCGATCAGCCAACCGCGCACGTCGGGATGGGAAGGGTCGAGTCCGTGGTCGACGACGACGCGAGACACGAGCGGGGTCGCGGTGACGATCGCGGTCGTGAGCATCGCCGCGGCGACGCTGACGACGAGCATGCGCTTGGCCTCACCGACGAAGCCCCAGAGCAGTCGCAGCCAGCCCTCACTGCGGTCGGTGTCCGTCGCGGGAGTGGGAGCGGTCGAGGTCACGATCCCTCGATTGTTTCATCGCGCAACGACTGCTTTTGCCGGGTCGGCGTGTGCTCAGCTCAGCTCGTCGCGGCGAAGATGTTCGACAGGTGGCGTCGGCCGGCGGGGCAGAGCACGTCGTGGTCGCGTGGCCCGATCCACCACTGGACCATCCAGTCCGCTCCGCCGGATGGACCTCGGCTGCACTGGCGGTGTGCTGCCGGGAGACGACCGGCGCCGATCGTCGACCATGACGGCAGAGCGGGTAGTTGCCCGTTGCCGACGACCTCGGGCCAGCCGTTGGGGTTGGTGTAGATGCCGACCTGGTAGCCCGCGGACTGGTATGCCTTGACGACCGCGTCGACGACCTGCCGGTTCCTCGACAGGTTGTGGCTCCACGGCGCGACCGGGTAGGGCTCGACGTCCACCCAGATCATGGGGACGGTCAGGCCAACCGTGGACGCGGTCGACAGGTTGTACTGAGCCTCGGCGTACGCAGTGTTCTTCAGTGCCGAGCGGTAGGGCCCGGTGGCGCCGTACTCCGCGATCTCGGATCTCGTCGGGTAGGTCGTCAGCGCGTAGGCCGCGATCAGCTCGTGGTGGCGTCGCGCCCAACCGAGCTGGCTCGACAGGCACGGGTTCGGGTAGAAGCCCGGTCCGTTCGTCAGACCGATCACGACGAACTGCGCGGACGGCAGCGGCAATGGCTCGCCGGGGCTGCGGCGCGACGGGATGCCCTCGCCTTTGGGACAGTTCGGCCAGGAGATGTCCGCGCCCTGGATCACCGAAGTGGCGGCGCTTGCGCTTGCGCTCGCGCTTGCCGCGCCGCTTGCGGCCGCGCCTGCGGTCGGCGCGATCAGGACGGTCGCGCAGAGCAGGCTGCGCCAGGCTGCGACAGCTGGGACTCGCATCTGCCCAGTATTGCCAGCGACCTCAGTAATGGCGGAGACAGCCGCGGCGACCGCGCGTACGGTGGCGGAGGCGGCGCAGCTCACGGCGCGACTCGAGCGGAGGCACTGATGGGCAGCAAGGACAAGGGCGGGCGCGAAGCTCGCAAGCCGAAGGCGACGAAGAAGCCGAAGGGCGTCCCCGTGCCGAGCAGTTCGGCGATTCCGCAGAGCACGCACGGCAAGGATCATCCGGCGAAGTAGTCGGTTCGCCTAGCCTGGTCAGCCCAGGAGGGCTCGCCTAGCGGCCGATGGCGGCGGTCTTGAAAACCGCTATGGCGCGGAAGCGTCATCGTGGGTTCGAATCCCACGCCCTCCGCTGACCTGCAGTTTGCGCGTCTGGCGGGTCCCGATCGACACGTGAATCGCCGAGCCCAACGAAAATGGTCTTTCAAGGGGGTCCGAAGGACCAAGAACGTAGGGCTCGGTGAACCGAACCGCCGAACCCACACGAGCGATGCGACTACTGCGGAAAGCTGGAGCGATACCGATGTGCCATCCGCCACCCGCAGGATCGCGCCGTGCCGCCGCGAACTGTCGTTCGGACAGCTCGCTCAGGAGGGGTGATCGCTGCGGTGCGCGGTGGCAGAGCAAGGACGCTCGGTCTGCTCGTCGCGCTCACCACCGGCACGGCGGGCCTCGGCGGCGCCGCGGTGCCTTCAGCGGCTGCGATGCCTTCGGTGGCCGCGGCGGCGTCGCCGCTGCTGCCCTCGGCTGACTCGTTCTACGTCCCGCCCGCCTCCCTCGCGGGGTACGCCGACGGCGCCGTGATCCGCGAGCGGTCGGTCCAGCTGACCCTCGCCGGAGGCCTCCCGCTGACCGGGGCGTCGGCCTATCAGTTGCTCTACCGG
>DASZRO010000068.1 GCA_035550055.1 Mycobacteriales bacterium
CCGCAGCGCGACGCAGATCGACGCTGAGGCGCTGGCGGCAGGCACTCGGCTGAAGGTCGTCGCCCGCGCCGGCGTCGGGCTGGACAACGTCGACGCCGACGCCGCGACCGCCCGCGGCGTACTCGTGGTCAACGCGCCGACGTCCAACATCACCTCCGCGGCCGAGCACGCGGTCGCGTTGCTGCTGTCGGCCGCACGCAACATCCCGGCGGCCAACGCGAGCCTCAAGTCGGGGGAGTGGAAGCGCAGTTCCTTCACCGGCGTCGAGGTGGTCGACAAGACCGTCGGCGTCGTTGGGCTCGGCCGGATCGGTGTGCTGTTCGCACAACGGATGGCGGGTTTCGGCGTGCGCCTCGTCGCGTACGACCCGTACGTTCCCGCCGCCCGCGGCGCTCAGCTCGGCGTCGAGATGATGAGTCTCGACGAGGTGCTTGCGCAGAGCGACTTCATCTCGATCCACTTGCCGAAGACCAAGGAGACCGCAGGTCTGATCGGCGAGCGTGAGCTCTCGCTCATGAAGCCCGGTGCGATCCTGGTCAACGCCGCTCGAGGCGGTCTGGTCGACGAGCAGGCGCTCGCGCAGGCCCTCAAGGAGGGCCGGATCGGCGGCGCGGCGGTCGACGTCTACGCGACCGAGCCGTGCACCGACTCGCCGCTGTTCGCCGAGCCGAAGGCGGTCGTCACGCCGCATCTCGGCGCGTCGACGGCCGAGGCGCAGGACAAGGCGGGACTCGCGGTCGCCCGGTCGGTGAAGCTGGCGCTCGCCGGCGAGCTGGTCCCCGACGCGGTCAACGTGCAGGGCGGCGCGCTCGCCGAGGAGCTGCGGCCCAGCCTGCCGCTCGTCGAGCGACTCGGGCGACTGTTCACCGCGCTCGCGGCCGGCGTACCCACCAGTCTCGTCGTCGACATCCGCGGCGAGATCGCCGCGTTCGACGTGTCGATCCTCGAGCTCGCCGCGCTGAAGGGCGTCTTCACCGACGTCGTGGAGGAGCAGGTCACCTACGTCAACGCGCCGCTGCTGGCCAAGGAGCGCGGCGTGGAGACGAGCCTGACCTCGACGGAGGACTGCCCCGACTATCGCAACCTGCTCACGGTCCGCGGTGTGATGGCGGACGGCGGCGTCGTGTCGGTCGGCGGCAACCTGACAGGCCCGCGGATGGTGCAGAAGCTGGTCGGCGTCAACGGCTTCGACGTCGAGGTCGCACTCGCCGAGGACATGGTGTTCGTGACCTACGAGGACCGACCGGGGATCGTGGGCGCGGTCGGTCAGCTGCTCGGCCAGGCCGGGGTCAACATCGCCGGCATGCAGGTCTCGCGCAAGGCCGAGGGCGGCACGACGCTGATGGTGCTCACGGTCGACTCCGCGATACCGCCCGGCACGCTCGACGCGATCGCCGACGCGATCGGGGCTTCGCAGGTCCGTGCCGCCCATCTGCCCGTCGACTGAGCGTGGACAGTTCCGTCGTCCGGCTCGACACGCCGGATGGAGAGACGATCGCGGTCCACGTCATCGGCGAGGGCGAACCGCTGGTGTGCGTGCCCGGCGGACCGGCGCGCGCATCCGAGTACCTCGAGGACCTGGCCGGCCTTTCGGCGTACCGCCGGCTGTTGCGGGTCGACCTGAGAGGGACTGGCCTCTCGCCGCTGCCGGCGGACCGGGACTCGCTTGCCTTCCACCGGCTGGCCGACGACCTCGAGGTGGTACGTGAGGCCAACGCCCTCGAGACGGTGGACGTGCTCGCGCATTCCGCCGGAGGGTTCGTCACTCTCGCCTACGCGGCGCGGTATCCGCAGCGGCTCCGTCGCGTCGTGCTGGTCACCCCGTCCGGGAAGCCGTTCGGGGACGTCGGCAGCGACATCGCGGCGATTCGCGCGAGCCGTTCGGCCGAGCCCTGGTACGCCGAAGCGGCCGCCGTCGAGGCGGAGCTGAAGCTGATGCCGGAACGGATGAGGCAGCGCTTCGACCCACAGCTGCGGGTGTTCGGGTACGCGCGCTGGGACGACCGCGCCCAGGAGCACGCCGCGTCCACCGATCGCCAGATGTCGATGCGGGCCATGGCTGCCTTCGTGCCCGGCCCGGAGGTCGCCGCGGAGTTCGACCTGACCGAGCGGCTGAGGACGCTCACCGCCCCAGTGCTGATCCTGGTCGGCTCGCTCGACGGCATCACCGGCGTGAAGGCCGGACACCTGATCGCGGACATGCTGCCCAACGCAACGGTCGTCGAGCTGCCCCACGCCGCGCACAACCCGTGGGTCGACTGTCCCGAGGAGTTTCGGGACGCGGTGCTCAGCTTTCTCGGATAGCGGCGAGGAGCGCGCCGGTCAGTGATCGATCGGCCGCGTTGGACATGCTCAGCGCGATCCGGGTCGCGACGTCGCCGAACCGCTCCTTGATGCCCGCCGCACACTCCTTCGGCGTACCGACGACGGTGAGGGTCCGCAGCATCGTGTCGTCGATGAGCTCGCCCATCTGCTGCCACTGACCGAGCTTCGACAGTCGGTTGAGCTCCGGCTGCAGGTCTTCCCATCCTTCGGCTTCCAGCACCGGTCGGTACGACGGCGTCGAGCCGTAGAACGCGAGGCGCATCCGGCTCGCCTGCGCCGCTGCGGCCAGTTCCTGTTCGTCGCGGCCGCAGGTGACCATCGCCTCGAGCACGAGCTCGAAGCGACTGTCCGCGGCGCCCCGCGCCGGACGGCCGGCCGCTGCCAGCCCGGCGTCGACGGCGGGCAGGGTGCGCTCGGTCAGGTGACGCCGGCTGTTGAACGGATGGGTGAGCAGACCGTCGGCGACCTCGGCCACCATCTGGGTCATCTTCGGCCCGAGTGCGCCGAGCAGGATCGGCGGGGGCCCGTACTCGTTCGGGCCTGGATCGAAGGTCGGCGTCATCAGGGTGTGGGAGGTGTAGGTGCCGCGGTAGTCGAGCTTCTCGCCGTACTGCCACGCCGCGAATATCGCGTGGATCGCCTCCACGCACTCGCGCATCTGCCCCAACGGCGACTCCCACCGAGCGCCGTACCGCCGCTCGACGTGGGTCTTGATCTGGCTGCCGAGACCGAGCCGAAACCGGCCGCGAGACAACGTCTGCAGGTCCCATGCCGAGTACGCCAGGGTGAGTGGCGATCGCACGAGCGCGATCGCGACGTTGGTCATCAGATCGAGGTCCGCACCGGAGCGCGCCGCCGCGACCAGCGGGAAGAAGGCGTCGTGGTTGCCCTCGAAGGTGAACGCGCCGTCGAAGCCGATCTCGGCAAGCTCCCGCGCCGCAACGTCCTCGTGGCCAAGCGGCGCAACGAGGTGGGCATCAATCGGCACCACGTCGGCAGGCTAGTGCGAAGTAGCACACAGACCGGGCCGTTCTCGGCGCTTTCACCTCCTGCGAGCCCAACGATATTGGTCACTCGAGGGGTGTTGAGTGACCAATATCGTTGGGCTCGACGCATTCTTGTCGGGTGAGTGACGCGACCGCGGTGGGCCCGACGTGGGTCTGCGTCGCGTGCCGGGCACGGGTCCCGCTGGCCGACGACGTGTGCCCTTCCTGCGGCTGGTCGATGCGCGCCGGCATGGCGGCCACGGCGGCGACCGCGGCGACCGCGGCGACGACGGCAACCGCGTCCGCGTCCGCGCGGAGCGGCCATGACTTCGCGCGATGGGGTTGGCTGCTGCGCGAGTTCGTCCTGCTCAACGTGCTGTTCATCCTGTGGCGGATCGTCGGCCACGTCTCGCTGTTCCATCGAGCCGGCGCCTTCGGTCGAGGCCGCTGGCTGTGGCACGC